>NZ_JBEORT010000085.1:0-29801 GCF_040302425.1 Streptomyces sp. NPDC126497 | reverse complement strand
CCCGCCGCCGTGCCCGCCCCGGCGGTGGGCGCGGGCGGCGGGATGCCGGTGCCGGCCGCGGTGGTGGCGGGGGTGCCCCAGCCGACCGCCCGGCCGGTACCGCAGCCCATGCCCCAGGAGATCCCGCAGCCGGCCCCCCGGCCCGTGCCGCAGCCCGTGCCCCAGCAGGTCCCGGAACCGGTTCCGCAGCCGTTCGCTCCGGCGGCACCGCCGCCGCTGCCCGCCGCCGCGGCGTATCCGGCGCCCGCTCCGGCACAGGTGCCGCCGCCCACCGGTCTCACTCCGCCCGGTGTCCCCGCCCACGGCGGTCTGACGGCCGCCCAGGTCAGGGGCACCGACGGCCTCTCCGTGGCCCCGGCGACGGGCTGAACCGCCCCGCTCCCGGGCGGGGGCGGGACTTCACTGCCGGCAGGGTCAGTAGGCGACGGGCCATCCGCTGCTCCAGTTCAGGAGGTTGACGCCGAGCTTGGGGGTGCCGTTGTCGTTGCCGTCGTAGTAGTGGTAGACGATCAGGTCCCCGTCGACGTCCCTCATGATCGACTGGCCGCCGGGGCCGATGACGCGGCCGTGCGACTCGAGGACGGGCGTGCCGCCGTTGTTCGTCATCGCGACGCCGTTCCTGTCGCGGTAGGGCCCGGTGACGCCGGTGGCGCGGCCGACCTTGACCTTGTAGGTGGAGCCGGTGCCGGCACAGCAGGTGTCGTACGAGGCGAAGAGGTAGTAGTAGCCGTTCCGCTTGACGACGAACGGCGCCTCGACGGCCTTCGTCCCGGAGGGGCGGGAGGCGAGGGAGTAGCGGGTGGTGTGGGAGGAGAGCTGCTTCCCGGTGGAGGGGTCAATCCGGATCATCTTGATCCCGGTCCACCAGCTGCCGAAGGACAGCCACCACGTCCCGTCGTCGTCGACGAAGAGGTTGGGGTCGATGGCGTTGTAGTCGCTGGAGGAGTTCGACGTGTAGACGATGCCGTAGTCGCTCCAGCTGCCCGGCTGTCCGGTGGTCGAGCGGGCCAGCCCGATGGCGGAGGTGTTCGACCCGAACGACGAGACGGAGTAGTACATCAGGTACGTGCCGCCGTGGTACGAGATGTCCGGCGCCCAGGCCTCCGGCACGGAGGAGTAGGTACGCCACCAGCTCGGACGGGACGAGAACGCGTCGGCGCCGGCGGAGAAGGCGGTGCGGTCGGCGGAGGTCTTGTGGGAGATGCCGCCGCCGGTGGCGTAGAGGAGGTACTGCCCCGAGGAGGTCCGGATCATCGACGGGTCGTGCGTCACGACCGATCCGGTGACCCGGCCGGGGTTGGGGTACGCCGAGGCGGTGGTCGGCATCAGCGCCAGGAGGGCGGCGGCGGGGAGCGCGAGGAGTGCGGTGCGCCGGGGGAGGGTGCGGCTCATACGGGGTTCTCCTTGCGGTGGGGGTGAGAAGACCGTTCGGCATTCCGAACGTCGATCGCAAGTTCGAACGGGACCGTAGAATCGAACCACGTGCGCGTCAATGGCCCGCGCGGCCTGTCCTGACGGCCGGCCCCGGAGGACCGTGCGCACCTCGCCGTCGGGCGCGCACGGTCCTCCGGGTCCTCCTCACCCGGACGGGGTGGCCGCCGGAGCCGGGCAGGGCGGGGCGGTCGGCGAGGGGGCGGGGTCGGGGGACGGCGAGCCGGACCCGGTGGGGCAGTCGTCCGGGCCGGTGGGCGAGGGGCTCGGGTCGGTCGGGTCCGGCGACGGCGACGGGGTCCCCGTGGGGGACTCACCGGGCGGCTCCGAGGGCTCCTGGCTCGTCGGGGGCGTCGTCGGGGAGGGCTCCGGGGACGGGGAGGCGGGCGTCGGGGCGGAGGTGGACGGGGACGGGGACGGCCCGGGGGTGCCCGGCGTGGCCGGGTCGGGACCGATGACGACACCCCCGCCCTCCTTCCCGCCGTTCCCGCCGCCCTTCCCGCCGTCGACGGGCCCGGTCGCCGGGGTGCCGCCGCCCGCGCCGGGGCTCCTCGGGATGACGCCCTCGCCGTCGGGGACGGTGTGGACCCCCCGGCTGTAGAACTCCAGCCAGTACCTGACCAGCCTCAGGTAAGGACGCGAGTGGTTGTAACTGAGGACCGCCCGGTCCAGGTCGGCGGCCCGGCCCAGGTCACGGTCGCCCGCGCACAGGTAGTGGCCGGCCGCCAGGGCCGCGTCGAAGACGTTGTTCGGGTCGGCGCGGCCGTCGCCGTTGCCGTCCGTGCCCCAGTGGGCCCAGGTGGACGGCAGGAACTGCATCGGCCCCACCGCGCGGTCGTGGACCGTGTCACCGTCGTGGGCGCCCTCGTCCGTGTCCCGGATCAGGGCGAAGCCCCGGCCGTCGAGCGGCGGCCCGGTGATCCGGCCCAGGGTGGTGCCGTCGCGGTCGACCGCGCCGCCGCGCGCCTGGCCGGACTCGACCTTGCCGATCGCCGCCAGCAACTCCCAGGGCAGCCGGCAGCCGGGGTCCGTCCTGGCGACGGAGGCCTCGGCGGCCCGGTAGGCGCGCAGCACGGTGGCCGGGATGCCGGACTGGGAGCGGACGGCCCGCGCGAGCGCCGGGGCGGCCGGTACGGCGCCCCGGGTCCTCAGGGGCGGGATCTCGGTGTGGTAGGAGCCGTCGCCCGGCGGAGCGGGATCGGCGTACGGGCCGCCCGCCGCCGTCCTGAGCGCGTCGTCGGCGGCGGGCGGGGCGGCGTGGGCGTCCCTCGCGTCCCCGGCGGGTCCGGGGGCCCGGGAGGCCGCGAGGGCCGCCATGGCCGCCACGGTGACGGCGGTCGTCCGCAGTCCCCTGCGGGTCCGGCCGGTGCGCGGGCGTCGTGCACGGCGTACGGGCATGGCTGTCAACTCCTGTCGGATGCGGGGGCGGTCACGCCCGTGGGTTGCGTCGGCCGCGCGGCCCTCAGCGGCCGAAGGTGTCGATGCCGGAGACGAGCCACCGTCCGTCGCGGCGCACGACCTCGACGGCGAGCATGGCGCCCGCGTACACGCCCTCGTCCGTCCCGGCCGCCTCGTCCGCGGCGGCCTTCCTCCCGGCGGTGGCGACGCTGCTCTGGTCGGCGTAGACGAGGACCCGGGCCCTGGGTCCGTCGATCCGTTCGACGGCGCTCTCGGTGACCGTGGTGGTGATCACCGCTTTCTGCGCGTCGGCCCGCTTCCGGACGTCGGCGAGCAGGGTGCGGTGCTGGTCGACGGCCTTCCCCGTGAGCAGGTCCCGCGCGGCTTTCCCGAGGGCCCCGGGGTCGGTGTGGTCGTAGGAGAAGAGCCGGCCGACGGCCTTGCCGACCTGCCGCTCGACCTCGCTGGTGCGGGCGGGGTCGGTCAGGGCGGTGTTGCGCCGCGCGGGGTCGTCGCGGAGCGCTCCGGCCTCGGCGTGCGCCCAGCCGGCGAAGCCGCCGAGGAGCACGGTCAGCGCGCAGAGCGCCGCGAGGCCCACCGGGCGGCGCGGGCGGGCCCGGGCGGTCTCCTCCCCGGCCGTGGCCCCGGACGCCCTCCGGTCCGCCTTCCCCTCCCCGGCCGGCCCGGTCGTCCGCGCGAAGGACGTGGACGGGGGGCCGGGAGGGGGCAGGACGTCCGTGCCGCCCTCGCGGGTCCGGCCCCCGGCGCCCCCCGGGGCTCCGGCGGAGGCGGTGGGCCGGGTCTCGCGGGCCAGGCGGCGCCGCTGGCGGTTGATGTGGTGGCGGGTCGTCGACATCGTGCTGTCCTCTCGGTGCGGCGGCTTGCGCGGTGCGGAACCGGGTCAGCCGGCCGGTGCGCCGCCCACGGGGGCCTGTCCCAGGGCGCTCAGCTTCCACCGGCCCCCGGTGCGGGTGAGCTCGCCGAGCATGCGGCTGTCCTTGTCCGTCCTCGCGCCGTCGGACGCCCTGACGGTGACGCGCAGGGCGACCATCACCCGGGCCCGGCCCGCGCGGTCGTCGAGCTCGGTGACCGCGCCCGACAGCACCCGGGCCGTGGTGACCGTCTTCGCCGTCCGTACCTGCTCGGCGAACTCCGAGCGCCCTGACGTCAGTTGCTCGTGCAGTTCACCGGTGGTCGACGACTCCCACAGGTCGAGGCCCCGGTTCAGGTCCCGGTGGTCGAGCGTGTTGAGGTTCTGCACGGCCTGCTCGCCGGCGGCGAGCGCCTCGTCCCGTTGCGCGGCGTACGCGGCCGTGTCGTCGTGGGCCGCGGCGTACCAGTCCTGCCCCGCCCAGGCCGCGAAGCCGCCCGCGACGAGGGTGAGGGCGAGGACCAGGGAGGGCAGTGGACGGGGGCGGTGTGCGGTGAGGGCGCGGACCGCGCGTTCCATGGGCTGCTCCAGTCTCCCGCGCACGGGTCAGCGGGCCTTGAGGTCGACGATCCGCCAGCGGTCGTTCTCCAGCCGGGCCGTGACGGTGAGCTGGGCCGCCGCGGTGGTGGCCTCGTCCTCGCCGCGGCGGGAGGTCTGGTCGAGGAAGACCAGCAGGCGTGCCCGGTCGCCGTCGAGTTCGATCACCCCGGTGCGGACGGCACGGGTGCTCAGGGTGACGCGCTGCTCGGTGAGGTCCTCGCGGACCTGGGCGAGGAGGTCCCGGTACTGGCGGGCGGCACGGCCGCCGAGGACGGAGCGCGCGGAGCGCTCGGCGGCCGCGGTGCCGTCCGGGGTGTAGGAGAAGACGCGGGCGAGGGCGTTGCCGACCTCGCCCGCGACGCGGTCGGTGGCCTCGGCGTCGGTGAGCGCGCGGTTCCGGGCGGACCCGGCCGACTCGAGCCGGTGGGCGCCGTGGAGGAAGCCGCAGCCGCCGAGGACCAGCAGCGCGGCGGTCCCGGCGAGGGCGACCCGTCGCAGACGGCCGCCGGGCGGCCGGGGAGCGCGGACGCCGTCCGCCGGGTCCGCGTCCCGCGCGGGCCCTGCCCCCGGGTCCGCGTCCGGGTCCGCGCCCCGCGCGCAGTCCCGCGCCCTGCCGTCGCGCAGCAGCCGTGTCAGCGTCATCGGTCCCCGTCCTCCTGCTTCCCCGCGAGCGGTACGGCGCTCAGCGCCCTCACCTTCCACTCCCCCCCGTCCGTGCGGGCCAGGACCGCCTCCAGGCGTTTGCGGTCGGTGGTCGGCTTCTTCGTCCCGGCGGGCGTGACCCGGACGCGGACGGTGGTGATGAGCTTGGCCGTGCCGGCCCGCGTGTCGAGCGCGGTGACGGCGGCCTCGGTGACCGTGCCGCGTGCCGAGGCGCCCGCCTCGGCCTCGGTACGGGCCAGTTCCTCGCGCAGCGGCCCGGTGGAGGCGTCGCGCCAGGCCAGGATGGACTTCTCCGCCCGCTGCCGGGTGGCGGCGTCCAGCGTGGTGAGCACGGCGACGCCCTCCCGTCCGTCGGCGAGCGCCCGGTCGCGCTCCCGGCCGTAGGCGAGCGCGTCGTCGGCGCGTGCCTGCGCGTACGTCCACGCGCCGGTGCCGCAGAAGCCGAGTGCCAGGGCGAGCCCCACGCCGGTGAGTGTCCGGGCCCGCCTCATCGGGTGCCCCCGCCGGCCGGGGCGAGGAGTCCCGCCATGTCCCCGGGCGCCTCGCCGCCCTGACCGGGCAGGGCGAGGGCGCCGGGGAGCGCGGACGTTCCGCCCGTCCGTGCCCCGCCGCTGCCGGAGGGCAGGGTCCCGGGTCTGGCCGGCTCGGGCACCGCGCCGCCCTTCGGGGCGTTCGCCGCGCCGCGCACGTTGACCCCCTCCGCGGCGGGGGCGGTGCAGGCCGCACCGGTGTTGAGGGCGGGCGTGGTGCCGAGGTCGAGTCCGTTGCGGTAGCGCGTGGCGCCGTATCCGTCGGTGCAGGGCAGGGGCTTGAAGAAGGTGACGGCCATGCCGAGGTCCAGCCTGCCCCCGTCGACGGCGGTGGCGCCGGCGGCGACGGCCGCCGGGTACGTCACGAGGAGTTCCTCCGTACCGCGCTGCCGGGTGACGGCGACCTCGGAGGTGGTGAGCAGATTGGCGAGGACCACGCCGAGGCTCGGGTCGAGGTCCCGCAGGACGCCGCTGACCTGGGTGGCGGCCTCGGGCGCGACGGCGAGGAGGCGGCGCAGGTCGGCGTCGGAACCCTTGAGGGTGCGGGCCAGTTCCCTCGCCCCGACGGCGAAGTCGCGGATGGCCCGCTCCTCCTCGGCCTGGGTGCGCAGGACGGTCTCGCCGTCGGTGATGAGCCGGACGGTGGACGGCAGCGCGCGGTCGGCGGCCTCCACGAAGTCGCTGCCGCTGTCGAGCAGCACCTGGAGGTCGTCGCCGTGGCCTTCGAAGGCCTCGCCGAACTCGTCCACGACCGTGCGCAGGTCGTCGAGCGGGACGGAGCGGGCGAGGTCGTCGACGCTGGTCAGCACGTCCGTGACGGGTGCGGGCACCTGGGTGTCGGCCTGTTCGATGCGGGCGCCCCCGGCGAGGTAGGGGCCGCCGTCGCTCTCGGGCCGCAGGTCGATGTACTGCTCGCCCACGGCGGAGAGCCCGGCGACCACGGCGCGGGTGTCGGCGGGGATGCGCGGGGCGGACTTCCTGATGCGGAGTTCGGCGACCACGCCGTCGGCGGTGAGGCCGATCGGGCCGACGCGCCCCACGGAGACACCCCGGTAGGTGACGTCGGAGTGGGTGAACAGACCGCCGGTGCGCGGGAGCCGCACGTCGACCGTGTAGTAGTCGGCGATGCCGACGTACCGCCCCAGGTCGGCGTAGCGGATGCCGAGGAAGGAGAGGGCGAGGACGGCGACGAGGAGGAAGGCGAGGTTCTTCAGCCGTACGGCGGGGGTGATCAACCCGGCTCACCTCCCCGGGTGACCGCCGGGTCCGCCGCCGTCCCGGTGACGGGGACGGAGGGCAGGGGCAGGGGGGAGGACGGCGTCGGCGAGGACCGCCGCGAGGGGGCCGCCGACGGCGGGGCGGACCCTCCCTCCCCGCCGGCCCGTTCCGCGGACCGTCCCCGGCCGGCCGCGCCCGGTCCGCCGTCCGCCGGCGCGGGGGGCGGGGCCGTCTCCCGGGGCACCAGCGGCGGGATCACCCGGGTCCCGGGCACGGCGGTCATGTCCAGGTACACGTTGAGGTAGTCGCCCTTCACCCCGCGCAGCACCTCGTCGGTGAACGGGTACGTCAGCAGCACCTCGAGCGAGTCGGGCAGGTCCGCACCCGCGTCCGCGAGCGCCTTCAGGGTCGGTGCGATGGCCTTGAGGTCGGCGATCATGTCGTCCTTGCTCGCGTCGATGGTGGCGACGGCGACGCCGGAGAGCGTGTCGAGGGAGCGCAGCATGGTCAGCAGGGAGCCGCGCTGCTTCTCGAGCGTCTTCAGTCCGGGCGAGAGGTCGGTGAGGACGGTGCCGACGTCGTCCTTGCGGGTGGCGAGGGTCGTGGAGAGCCGGTTGACGGCGTCGAGGGCGTCGGTGATGTCGCCCCGGTGCTCGTCGAGTTCGGTCACCAGGGTGTTGACCCGCCTCAGCACGGAGCGGATCTCGGGTTCGCGTCCGCCGAGCGCCGCGTTGAGCTCCCGGTTGACGGTCTTGAGCTGGTTGACCCCGCCGCCGTTGAGGAGCAGGGAGAGCGCGCCGAACACCTCCTCGACCTCGGTGCTGCGGCTGGTGCGGGAGACCGGGATGACGCTCCCGTCCTCCAGCCTCCCGGTTTCGGAGGCCCGTTCGGGTGCGATGAGCTGGACGTACTTCTCGCCCAGCAGGCTGGACTGTTCGAGCCGGGCGGTGGCGCCGGCGGGCAGCCGCACGTCGCCGTTGATCCTCATGGTGACGCGGGCCGACCAGTCGTCGCGGCCGAGTTCGACGGCGGTGACCCGGCCGACGGCGACGTCGTCGACCTTCACCGCGGACTGCGGGACCAGGCTGAGCACGTCCTGGAGTTCCGCGGTGACGGTGTAGGGGTGGTCGCCCAGGTCGGCGCCGCCGGGCAGCGGCAGGTCCTCGATGCCGCCGAAGCGCGGCAGTTCGACGGCGACCGCGCCGAGGGCCAGGGTGAAGCCGAGGCCGAGGGCGATCAGTCCGCCCAGGGTGAGGCCGGCGGCGCCGCCCGTGGTGAGCACGCCGCGCCGCACCGCCGCGGTCCTCCGGCCGGAGTTCCGTGTGCCGCGCCTCATCGCTCCCCCTTCCCGGTGGCCGCGGGCCCGTCGCCGCTCGTGGCGGAGCCGCCCGCGGCGGGCAGCGGCAGCAGCGGCCCGCCCATGCTGATCTCGTTGAGGTTCGCCCGGCCGTCGAGGGTGCGGGTGTCGGGGTTGTAGGCGTTCACCACGTTGCCCGCGGCCAGCGGCGCCAGGTCCAGCGCCTCGGCGAGCGAGGTCCGCTGCTCGACGAGGGTCCGGGTGAGGGGGACGAGCCGGTCGACGTTCTCCTTCAGCTCGCCCCGGTTCTCCTCGACGAAGGTCTTGACCTGGCCGAGGGCGGCGCCGAGTTCCTCGAGCGCGCCGGCGAGGTCGTCCTTGTTGTCGGCGAAGAAGCCGACGACCTCGTCCAGGCGTTCCTGCGCGGTGCGCACGTCGGTGTCCTTCTCCTTCAGCATGGTGGTGAAGGTCTGGAGCCTGCGCAGCGTGCCGAACAGGTCGCCGCTGCTGCCGTCGAGGGTCCTGGCCGCCTTGCCGAACTCCTCGACGCCCTCGCCGATGGCCTCGCCGTTGCCGTCGAGGTTGGCGGCGCCGGTGCTCAGCAGTTCGGACAGGGCGCCGTCGGCGTTGGCGCCGTCCGGGCCGAGCGCCTCGCCGAGTTCGGTGATCGAGTCGTAGAGCTGGTCGATCTCGAGGGGGGTGCGGTTGCGCGCGGCGGGCAGGACGGCGCCCTCGGTGAGGGCGGGGCCCGAGCTGTAGGCGGGGGTGAGCTGCACATAGCGGTCGGCGACGACGCTCGGCGCGACGACGACGGCCCGCGCGCCCTCGGGGACCTTGACGCCCTCGTCCAGCAGGAGGCCGACGCGCACCGTGGTGCCCTGGGGCCGCACCGACTCCACCTCGCCGACCCGCACCCCGAGGATGCGCAGGTCGGACCCGGCGTAGACGCCGACGGTGCGGTCGAAGTAGGCGGTGATCCGGGTGCCGTCGGAGCCGAGGACCCGGACGGCGGTCAGGCCGACGGCGGCGAGCACCGCGAGGGCGAGCACGCCGGTGAGGACTCTTCTGCGTGTGCTCATCGCTCACCGTCTCCCCGGGCCGCCGTCTGCTTCGGCGGCATGCAGCCGGTCTGGGGCAGGGACGTCTCGGGCAGGTAGTCGCGGGGGACGACGCCGCACAGGTAGCTGTCGAACCAGCGGCCGTTGCCCAGGGTGTTGCCGACGAGGCGGTAGTACGGGCCGACCAGCGCGAGGGTCTTGCCGAGCTGGGCGTTGTTCTTCTCCAGGACGCCGGTGACCCGGCCGAGGGCCTTGAGGGCGGGGCCGAGCTGCTTCTCGTTGTCGTCGACGAGGCCGCCGAGTTCGATGCCGAGTTCCCTGCTGCCCTTGAGCAGGGCGCGGATGGCGTCGCGGCGGTCCCGGAGCTCGCCGAGCAGGGAGCCGCCGTCCTCGATGAGCGTCTCGAAGCTGGACTTCCTGTTCTGCAGCGTCCTGGTGAACCGGGCGCTGCCCTTGAGGAGTTCGGAGAGCTTCGCGTCGCGCTCGGAGACCGACTTCGACAGGGCCGACAGGCCGTCGGCGGCCTTGCGCACATGGGGCGGGGAGTTCTCGAAGGTGTCGGAGATGGTCTCGAAGCTCTCCGCGAGCCGCCGGGTGTCGATGTCCTCGACGGTGGAGCCGAGGTCCTGGAACGCCTGCGTCACGTCGTAGGGCGAGGTGGTGCGGGACAGCGGGATGCGGCTGCCGGGGTCCTGCCGGCCGGAGCCGAGCGGGTCGAGCGCCAGGTACTTGTCGCCGAGGAGGGTCTTGATGGCTATGGCGGCGGTCGTCCGGTCGCCGATCCAGGCGTCCTCGACCTCGAAGGTGACCTTCACCCGGTCGCCGTCGAGGGTGACGCCGGTGACCTCCCCGGCCTTGACGCCGGCGATGCGCACCTCGTCGCCCTCGTCGAGGCCCGCGGCCTCGGAGAAGTCGGCGCTGTAGCGCGTGCCGCCGCCGAACGGCAGCCGGTCCGCGTGGTACACGAGGACGGCGGTCAGGGCGAGGGCGAGCAGTCCGACGACGGCGACGGCCACGGGGTCGCGTTCCTTGACCGGCCGGATGCGCGGCCGCCGCGGCCCGGCCGCCTTCCCGGTCTCCGTCGCGCCGGCCCCGTCGGCCCGGTCGCGCCGTGCGAAGGGCCTCATGCGCGGCACCTCGATTCGGTGATCGCGATGCCGGTCGGCGGCTCCGAGCCGTCGGAGGTGGTCACTCCGCTCACCCGTGCCTCGCAGAGGTAGAGGTTGAACCACGATCCGTAGGAGGAGAGGCGGGCCAGGGCGGTCATCTTGGCGGGGGTCCGGTCGAGGAAGTCCTCGATCTTCGGAAGGTGGTCGCCCAGGCCCGTGGAGAGCCGGCCCAGTTCGCGGATGTCCTGCTTCAGGGGCGCGCGGCCGTCCTCGAGGAGGTCCGCGGTGACGGTGGTCAGGTCGCCCATGGCCTCGACCGCCTCGCCGAGGGGTTCGCGGTCGTCGTTGAAGCCGGAGACGAGGTCCCGCAGGGTGACGACGAGGTCGTCGAAGCCGTCCTCGCGGTCGTTGAGGGTGTCCAGGACGGTGGTGAGGTTCTCGACGACCTCGCCGATCACCTCGTCCTTGGCGGCGACGGTGGTGCTGAGCGAGCCGACGTGGCGGATCAGGCCGTCGACGGTGGCGCCCTCGCCCTGGAGCACCTGCACGATCGACCCGGCGAGCTCGTTGACGTCCTTCGGGGACAGCCCTTCGAACAGCGGCTTGAACCCGTTGAAGAGCAGGGTCAGGTCGAGGGCGGGCGTGGTGCGGTCGAGCGGGATGGTGTCGCCCGCCTCGAGCGTGCCGGTGAGGTCGCCGGCGCCGCGGTCGAGGGCGACGTAGCGCTGGCCGACCATGTTGAGGTACTTCACGGCGGCGGTGGCCGAGCGGGGCAGCCGGCGGTCGTCGCGAACGGTGAAGGTGACCTGCGCGGTGCGCCGCCGCACGACGCGGACGTCGGTCACCTCGCCCACCTCCACCCCGGAGATCCGTACGCTGTCGCCGTCGACGAGTCCGGTGACGTCGGTGAACAGGGCCCGGTAGGTGTGGGTGCCGGTGCCGACGCCGGTGCCGGCGACGCTGAGGCCGAGCACGGTCGTGGCGATGCCGGTGATCACCACGAAGACGAGGGACTTGAGCAGCGGCCCGGTCAGCGGGCGGCGCCGGGTGTGCGCGTGGTCCGGGGCGGTCATCCGAGGGTCACCTCCGTGCCGCGGTAGGCCGGACCGACGAGCAGGCTGCTCCAGTCGGGCAGTTCTCCGGGCGGCCGTCCGGCGGCGGGTGCGAGCAGTTCGTTGACGAGGTCGTTCTCCTGCGGGGAGTTGGCGGGCCCGAGGTCCTGGCCGGCCGACGCGAAGGCCTGCGCGGCGGGCCGGGCGAGGGTGCCGAGGTAGGGCACGGAGGGGCAGCGGGGGCCGCCGCCGGAGTCGTACACCGGGGTGTCGCGGCCGGGGAGGTAGGCGCCGCGCGAGGGCACGGTGGTGACGTCGACGTGGATGCCGGGCCGGTCGGTGCCCTTGCCCAGCGCCTTGTCCATGGCGGGCACGAACTCGGCGAGGGTGCGCAGGGTGCAGGGGAAGGAGGGGGAGTACTCGGCGAGCAGTTCCAGGGTGGGCCTGGAGGTGGCGGCGAGCCGGATGACGTTGTCCTCGTTCTTCCGCAGGAAGGCCGTCAGGTCCTCGGCCGTCCGGGTGGTGGCGCCGAGGGTGCGGGCGTAGGCGGCCTCCTGCTCGGCGAGGGTGCCGCTGGTGGTGGTGAGGTCGGTGAGCGCCGTGACGATGTCGGGCGCGGCGTCCGCGTAGAGGTGGCCGACCTCCACGAGGTGCCTGAGGTCCCGGTTGAGGGCGGGCAGGTGGGGGTTGAACTCCTCGAGGTGGGCGTCCAGCCGGACCAGCGTGTCGCCGAGCCGGTCGCCGCGTCCCTCCAGGGCCTGCGAGACGGCCGACAGGGTCGCGGACAGCTTCTGCGGCTGGACCGCGGTGAGCATCGGCAGGACGTCGTCGAGGACCTGCTGGAGTTCGACGGCGTTCTCGGAGCGGTCCTGGGGGATGACGGCTCCGGCGGCCAGCGGCCGGTCCGAGGGGGTCTCCGGCGGCACGAGGGCCACGAACCGCTCGCCGAACAGGGTGGTCGGCAGCATCTGCGCGCGGACGTCGGAGGGCACGTCGTCGAGGGCGCCGGGCTTCATGGCGAGGGTGAGCCGGGCCCCGTCGCCGGTGGCCTCGACGGCGCGGACCTCGCCGACGACGACGCCGCGCAGTTTGACCTCGGCGCCCAGGTGCATCTCGTTGCCGACGCTGCCGGTCTCGACGACCACCGGGTCGGAGTCGGTGAACCTCTTGTCGTAGACGGCGACGGCCAGCCAGACCAGCAGGACGGGGACCAGCAGGAACACCACCCCCGCGGACCGGCGGCGCAGCGTCTCGCCTCGTGCTGTGCTCATCTCACCCCGCCACCTTCACGGTCGTGGTCGCGCCCCACAGGGCGAGCGACAGGAAGAAGTCGGTGACGCTGATCAGCACGATGGCGTTGCGCACGGCCCGGCCGACGGCCACGCCGACGCCGGCCGGGCCGCCCGTGGCGCGGTAGCCGTAGTAGCAGTGGGCGAGGATCACCATCACGCTGAAGACCAGCACCTTCAGCACCGAGAGCAGCACGTCCGTCGGGGAGAGGAAGAGGTTGAAGTAGTGGTCGTAGGTGCCCCGGGACTGGCCGTTGAACAGCACGGTCACGTAGCGGGACGCCAGGTAGGAGGAGAGCAGCCCGACCGCGTAGAGCGGGACGATGGCGACGACCCCGGCGATGATGCGCGTGGTGACCAGGTAGGGCATGGAGCGGATCCCCATCCCCTCGAGGGCGTCGACCTCCTCGTTGATGCGCATGGCGCCGAGCTGGGCGGTGAAGCCGGCGCCGACGGTCGCGGAGAGGGCGAGTCCGGCGACGAGGGGCGCGATCTCGCGGGTGTTGAAGTAGGCGGAGACGAATCCGGTGAACGCGGCCGTGCCGATCTGGTCGAGGGCCGCGTAGCCCTGGAGGCCGACGACGGTCCCGGTGAAGAGCGTCATCGCGATCATCACGCCGATGGTGCCGCCGATGACGCCGAGGCCGCCGGTGCCGAAGGCGACCTCGGCGAGGAGGCGCTGCACCTCCTTGAGGTAGCGGTGCAGGGTCCGCGGGATCCACAGCAGCGCCCGGGCGTAGAAGAGCAGGTGGTCGCCGGAGCGGTCGAGCAGGGCGAGCGGGGAGGCCATCGGGCCTCAGCCTCCCTTCGGCGGGACGATCTGGAGGTAGACGGCCGTCATCACCATGTTCACGAAGAAGAGCAGGAGGAAGGTGATGACGACGGACTGGTTGACGGCGTCGCCGACGCCCTTGGGGCCGCCGCGCGGATTGAGGCCCCGATAGGCGGCGACGATGCCCGCGATGAACCCGAAGACCAGCGCCTTGAGTTCGCTGACGTAGAGGTCGGCGGGCTGGGCGAGGGCGGAGAAGCTGGACAGGTAGGCGCCGGGGGTGCCGTCCTGCAGGATGACGTTGAAGAAGTAGCCGCCGAGGGTGCCCACGACGGAGACCAGTCCGTTGAGCAGGACCGCCACGCCCATGGTGGCCAGCACCCGGGGCACGACCAGGCGTTGCACGGGCGAGACGCCCATGACCTCCATGGCGTCGAGTTCCTCGCGGATCTTGCGGGAGCCGAGGTCGGCGCAGATGGCCGAGCCGCCGGCGCCGGCGATCAGCAGGGCCACGATGAGCGGGCTCGCCTGCTGGACGACGGCGAGGACGCTGGCGCCTCCGGTGAAGGACTGGGCGCCCAGTTGCTGGGTCAGGGAGCCGACCTGGAGCGCGATGACGGCGCCGAAGGGGATCGAGACGAGGGCGGCGGGCAGGATGGTGACGCCCGCGACGAACCAGAACTGCTCGACGAACTCGCGGAACTGGAAGGGTCTTCGGAAGACGGCGCGGCTCACTTCCGCGGCGAGCGCGAAGAGCCGGCCGGTCTGCCGGAGCGCTCCGGTGATCATGCGCCGCTCCCGGCGGCGGGCATCGGCAGCGTGGGCGCCCCGGCGTTCTCCGCGTAGGTGCCGCGGATGGCGGAGCGCGCGGCGGGCGGCAACTGGTCGATCATGCCCATGACGCGCTCGCGTCGTCGGGCGACGGCCCGGCGCGGCGGGAGGCCGGGCGACGGCTCCAGCTGCGGGACGATCCTGCGGGGCGGGGCCGCGGTGGCGACCGCCGCGTCCGCCTCGGCGGCGAGGGTGGCCGCGTCCTTCTCCTCGGACATCCCGATGGGACCCTCGCGCCGGCCGTCCAGGAACTGGGCCACGACCGGCTCCTCGCTGGTGAGCAGCACCTCGCGCGGGCCGAAGGTGACGAGTTCGCGCCGGAAGAGCATCCCCATGTTGTCGGGCACGGTGGCGGCGATGTCGAGGTTGTGGGTGACGATCAGCATCGTCGCGTCGATCTGCGCGTTCAGGTCGATCAGCAGCTGGGAGAGGTAGGCGGTGCGGACCGGGTCGAGCCCCGAGTCCGGTTCGTCGCACAGGATGATCTGCGGGTCCAGCACGAGCGCGCGGGCCAGGCCGGCCCGTTTGCGCATGCCGCCGCTGATCTCCCCCGGGAGCTTGCCCTCCGCGCCCAGCAATCCGACGACCTCGATCCGCTCCATGACGATGCGGCGGATCTCGGACTCCTTCTTGCGGGTGTGCTCGCGCAGCGGAAAGGCGATGTTGTCGAAGAGGGACAGGGATCCGAAGAGGGCTCCGTCCTGGAACATGAGCCCGAACAGTTTCCGGGTCTCGTATATATCCCTTTCAGGACTGTTCACCATGTCCACCCCATTGATGAGGACACGGCCCTCCTCGGGTTTGATCAGTCCTATGAGCGACTTCAGGAAAACGGTCTTCCCGGTGCCGGACGGACCCAGCATCACGCTCACCTCTCCGGCGGGGAGGGTGAGTGTCACGTCCCGCCAGATGCTCTGCTCACCGAAGGACTTGGTCAAGCCCTCGACCACCACTTCGATTCCCATGTCACCTCCAGCGGACGGATGTCGGACGCGCGCCGCGGGCGCACGTTAAGTCGGTGCGGAACGAGCTGACAACGGGTGCGGCGTCGGTCGCCCGCCGCCCCTCCGGACTTTGTCACCGCGCAGACAACACGCCGGCCCCGCACTTGTCTCCGTGGAGACAGACGGGGTCCCGCGGCTCCGGGGGGCGTGGACCCGCGGGACCCTGCCCACGGACGTCCGATCCGCGGGAAGGACGCGGCCGGAAAGCATCCGCCATGATTCCGGCCGACGGGGGCCACCGACCTGGAACCGAGCACCACACCGGCACGTTACGGTCGAGTAACCTCGGCGGGCAATACCGGGATCCAAGTTTTCCGGGAGATCCGGTTCGGCCATCCGGAACCTGTCAGGGGGCAGACAAAAAGCGGTCGCGGATTTGTCACCGCGCGAGCAATCCGGCCCATTGCGGCACGCGGACGGGAAGCTCCCCCACCCCCGGGCGGAAACATCCGCATTGACATCGGATGACTAAGCGGCCACGCCATCCACTCACCCCGGGAACAGATGATTGCCCTTTTCAAAGAATCATGAACGGCGCCATTGTTCGGCTAAGTTTCCCGCAAGTAACGTCGTTGCTCGCGGACAGGGACCATCGAGCCGCGGGTCGTACGGCCGCCCCATCGATCACCTCGGTCACGGCCCATCTCTGCCGGTCAATCCACAAGGAGACTCCCCGAGCCATGAACAAAACCCTCAGAAGGACCGCTGTCGTGGCGGGTGCGGCCACGGCCGCCTTCGGCCTCACCCTCTCCCCCGCCTCGGCGGTGCCGTCCACGGTGTGGACCGTCACCCCCACGGGCAGCTACACGGCGACGAACAGCGGCAACATCGTGCTGACCGCCACCATCCCGATGACGTGCACGACCTCGGGCGCCTCGGGCAGCATGGCGAGCGCCACGGGCAACCCGGCCCAGGTCGCCACCATCGGCGCCATCAACTTCGGCACCTCCGCGACGCCGTGCACCAGCGTCCTGGGCAACGTCACCACCGTGGCGGTCACCCCCTGGACCGTCGTCGCGCAGGACTACACCGCCTCGACCGGCGTCACCAAGGGCTACGTCGGCAACGTCACGGCCAATGTGACCGCCGGAGTCTGCAAGTTCACGGTGAAGGGCAAGGCCTCGGCCACCTACACCAACTCCACCGGCGTCCTGGCCGTCAACAGCGTCGCCGGCGAACTGACCGTCAGCAACCCGGTCAACTGCGGCACCATCATCACGACCGCCACCAAGCCCCTCTTCAAGGGCAACTACGTCATCAAGGCGTCGAACGGCGCCATCCCGAAGATCGTCGGCACCAACCCGTAAGGCGCCACCCGCCCGTGAACGCCCGGCCGGCACACCCGGCCGGGCGTTCGCGGACCACCCGCGCCGGATCCCCCGGCGCCGGACGGCGGTCCCGATCACGGACGACTCGAGCGGAGCAGCATTGAGAGGCAACCGTACCGCCGCGCCGCGGCCGTCGCGCGCCCGCACCAGGGGCGCGGCGGTCGCCGCGTTCGTCGTGCTGGCCGCCTTGGTCCCGGCCGCGGCCTCCGCCCTGGGCACCCAGGAGGTCGACCTCGAACTGCCCTACGTCTGCGACCTCCCCTCGGGGAAGCGGGCCGCGACGGCGCGGATCTCGGCGACGTTCCCGGACCGGGTGGAGCGGGGCGAGGCGTTCTCGCCCACCGGTGTCACCACCGCCGTGGAGCTCCCGGCCGAGGCGGTCGCGGACCTCACCGCGCTCGGGGCGGTCACCGCGCGGGCCGCCACCCGTCTCACCGTCGGTGTCGCCCAGGGCGAGGCCACGGCCGAGGCGACCTGGCACGGCACCGCGCAGCCGGTCGCCCTTCCGGACTCCGGACCGCTGACGCCGACCGCGACGGGCGACGTCCCGACGGTGACCGGACGGGGCGACGGCGACCTGAGGTTCTCCGCCGGGAACCTCGCCGTCGACCTCGCGCTCGGCGCGGCGGACGGGGCCGCCACCGATCCCGGGTCGCTGACCGTCGCGTGCTCCCCCGCCGGGGACGCGCCGGAGGGCGGGCTGCTGGCCACCGTGCCGGTCGGCACGGACGCGGCGGGGCCGAGCGGCTCGCCGTCCGCGTCCGGCGCCCCCTCGGGGGCACCGGACCCGTCCTCCGGGACCACACCCCGGGACGGACGGGGGGACCGGGCGCCGGAGGTGGCGGCGAACCCGCCCGGCTCCGCGGCGGACCGTGACGCGCCGCCCTGCGCCTACGACGAGGAGAACCCGTTCGAGCCCCTGTCGATGAACGCGTACATCACCGGCTACAGCAACGTGAAGAAGCTGAAGGGCGCTTCGCTCCTGCCGGTGTCCTGCGTGCTGCTCGAGACGAAGGAGATGCTCGCCGAACCGGACGAGCAGGGCAACTTCGTCGTGACGATCAAGGCCGAGGGCGAGCTGCACCACGAGGGGCGCATGCGGACGCCCCCCTTCCGGAGCACCTTCCTCAGTTTCGGGTTCGTCCCGACGACGGCCACCATGGTGCTGGAGCAGACCGGTCCGATGACCGTCCGCTTCGACACCGTCTACATCGGCGCGGACATCGAGGCGGAGACCTTCGTCCGGATCCCGCTGCGGCTCCGGGTGCTCGACCTCGAGGTCAACGGCACCCCCCTGGACGTCGGTTCCGGCTGCCGGACGGAGAAGCCGCTCCGCTCCGCCGAGCCGGACCCCGCGAACCACCCCGGCGACCACCTGGTCATGTACGGCAAGGGCGAGCAGAAGTACGCCGAGGACGCCACCGGCTACATGCTCCTCTCGGGCGGCCCGCTGACCGGCGAGGCGACCATCCCCGCCTTCACCGGCTGCGGCAGCAGCGGCGGCGAGAACCTCGACCGCCTCCTCACCGCCTCCGTCTCCGGTCCCGGCAACTACATCAAGCAGATACAGGGGCAGACGTGCACGCCGAGCGCTCCGGTGTTCGGCGACGAGAACGCCGCCGCCCAGTGCACCAGCGACCTGCAGCCCCACGTGATCCCCGTCCCCGAGCGCTGAGCCGCTCCCTCCCGTTCCCCTCCCACCACGACGGAAGGCCACCACCGTGTCCCAGCTCTCCACCCGTACCGGAATCGCGACCGTCTCCGCGCTGACCGCGCTCGGCGCCCTCGCCTCCCTGGGCACCGCGACCGCCGCCGCCCCCACGCTGAACGGCGAGTGGGCCCCCTTCACCCGCTGTCCCGTGGACGCGCCGGCGATGCTGGCCGCCGACGGCTTCGACAGGACCCCGCAGTGCGTGGTCTCCACCTCCGCCAGCGGCTCCATCAAGCTGGGCAAGACCACCGTGACCACGGGCAGGACCAACCTCCAGCTCGGCGTCGTGCAGAACGCGGACGGCACCAGCACCGTCGTCGCCCCGCCCTCCGGCGCGCTCGTCGCCGACTCCGCCACCGTGCCCGGGGGCCTGCTCGGCCTGATGTGTCCGAGCAACATCCCGGTGATCACGTCCATCTGCGGGACGCTCGAGAACTCCTCCCTCAACAAGATCACCGCCACCATGGAGTCCGTCGGCGCGCCCTACGCCTTCGACCAGACCGCGGGTGTCCTCACCGACATGCCCATCGTCGCCCTGCCGGTCCGCGTCCACCTGGAGAACCCGCTCCTGGGCAGCAAGTGCTACATCGGGACGGCCGCCAACCCGATCCTGCTGCGCCCGGAGAACCGCAACTACCCCGAGTTCGGGATGAGCTTCTTCCAGGGCGACGGCACCGTCGACGAATCCGGCGAGATGAGCCGGATCAACCTCACCGGCGCCACCCAGAACGACAGCACCTTCGCGGTTCCCGCCGCCACCGGCTGCGGCCTGAACGTCGGCCTGATCAACGCCGCGGTCAACGCGAAGTCCGGGCTGCCCTCCGCCGCCGGGAACAACAGCCTCACCCTCAACGACACGCAGACCCACCTCACCGGCCTCAACGCGCCCGGCACCGTCGCCCCCGACGCCGGCAAGGTGCTCGCGGAGAACTGGCACTCCGCCGTCGGGTAACGGCCACCCGACAGCGGTTCCCGGCCGTTACCCGACGGCCGGGCCGGGCGACGGTGGAGCAATTCCGTTCAACCCGTGTACAACAAAAAGAAGTTGATTTAGCTTCAGCTTTTCAGGCCGGCACGACCTGGTGGACCGGTCCGGGCGTCGTCCGCCACCCGGCCGGACGACGCCCGCCCGGCCGTCCCGCCGGACACGTCGGAGAGCAAGGGATGGCTGATGCCCTCGATCACACGGTCCCCGGAGGTCGGTGAACCGCTCGAGCCCTTACCCAGGAAGTTCGCGGCCTTCATACGGCCGGAACTGCCGGGGCTCCTGAACGAGATACGGACCGAGGTCACCCGCGCCTACCCGGTGTACGGCCGCCTGCTCAACGGCCCCGACGGGGACGCGATCCGCCAGGGCGTGGAACAGGCCCTGGTCGCCTTCGTGGACCGGGTGGCCGACCCCGGCAAGGGCTCGGAACTGCGGGACGAACTGCTGCGCAGGTTCGGCCGGGTGGAGGCCTACGAGGGCCGCGACCTGGAGACCCTGCAGGGCGCCTACCGGCTCGGCGCCCGCATCGCGCTGCGCCGGGCCAAGTCGGTGGGCAGGCAGCACAACCTCTCCCCCGCCCTCATCCTCGCCTTCGCGGACGCCCTCTTCGCGTACGTCGAGGAACTGGAGACGGTCACCCGCGAGGGGTACGCGGAGGTGCGGGAGCGGGCCGCGTCCGAGGTGTCCGCGCTGCGAAGACGGTTACTTCACCTGATCCTGGCCTCGTCGCCGCTGCCCCAGACCACCGTCTCCGAACTGTGCGAGGCCGCCGCCTGGGAGCTCCCCCGCACCTGCACCCTCGTCGCCCTCCGCCCCCCGGTGCCGGACCACATCCAGGCGGCTCTCGACGGCGACGTCCTCGCCGACCTCGACATCCCGCAGCCGCACCTGCTCGTCCCCGGGGAGCTCACCCCGCAGCGCCTCTCGATGCTCGGCGCGGCCCTGTCCGGCACCCGCGCCGTGGTGGGCCTGACCGTACCGCTCGCGCAGGCCGCCGACTCCGTCCGCTGGGCGCGCCGCGTGCTCCAGTTCGTCGACGACGGCGTGGTGCCCGACGCCCCGCTGGTCCGCTGCGAGGACCACCTGATCACGTTGTGGCTGCTGTCCGACCCCGCCCTCATCGACCACCTCGCGGCCCGCGAGCTGGCCCCGCTCCGCGGGCTGCCCCCCAGCCGGCGCGACCGGCTCGTCGAGACCCTCCGGGTCCACGTCTCCACCCGGGCGCCCGCCGAGCAGGTCGGCGAGATGCTGGGCGTGCACGCCCAGACCGTCCGCTACCGCCTGCGGAACCTGGACACCCACCTGGGCGACCGGCTCACCGACCCCGACCACCGCTTCGCCCTCGAGGTGGCCCTGCGCTCGCTCCACCTGCGCGGCCACGACGCCGGGGAGTGATTCCCCCCGCGGGCCGCGCCGGCGTTTCCCACGGGAGCCGCGGGGCCGGAGTTCCCGCCGGTCCGGGCGAGGTGGTCGCCGTACGTCACGGTGGACGGGGTGAACCCCGGCCCTGTACTCCCCCCACCGGAACGGGAGGAACCGGGCGTACCGGAACCCTCGTGTGAACGCGGGAGTGCCGGTTCGTGGACAATGGCCCACCGGCACCCCGCGCGGCAGCACAACAGGAGGCGCTCCCTTGGAGCTCAGCAGGCGTACCTTCACCGCCCTGGCCGGCACGGCGGCGCTCGGTCTCGCGCTGGCCGGCAGCGGCGGGGCGGCGACCGGCACGCACGAGCCGCACGACGTGCCGACGGGCCCGCCGCCCCCTCCCCCGAGCGCGGACGGCGAACGGCACCGGATCGGCCACGACCGGTACTCGCTGCTGGTGGACGGCCGGCGCCTGGTGCTGTGGGCCGGCGAGATGCACCCCTTCCGGCTGCCCAGCCCCTCCCTGTGGCGGGACGTCCTGCAGAAGCTGCGCGCCCACGGGTACAACGCGGTGAGCGTCCCCGTGCCGTGGAACCACCACTCCCCCGCCCCCGGCACGTACGACTTCACCGGCGTGCGGGACCTGGACCTCTTCCTGACCATGGCCGCCGAGGAGCGGCTGTACGTCGTCCTGTGCCCCGGCCCCCACCTCGGATCCGCCGACCTCGACGCCGGCGGCCTCCCCGGCTGGCTGACGGCCGTCGGGGGCCGGGCCCGCACCGCCGACCCGGAGTACCTGCGGCACGTCGACGAGTGGCTGAGCGCCGTCAACCGCATCGCCGTCCGGCACCTGTTCACGGCGGGCGGCGGCACCGTGCTGCTCTACCGGTTCGAGGACGGGCCCGGGGTCTCCCTCGACGATCCGGCCGGGCGCGCCTACCTGACCCGCCTGTACGACAGGGCGCGCGCCGACCGCATCGACGTCCCGCTGTTCCACGGGGACGGGCGCTTCGGCGACCGCGGGACCCGGCGGCGGGCGCCCGGGGTGCTCACCGGGACGTCCGGCGGGGCGGCCGACCCCTGGGGCGGGGCCGTCTCCGGCGGCAAGGGGTACGCGGAGATCCGGCGGACCCACGACGCGGCCCGCGAGCGGCGCGAGCACCTCGCCGGTCTCGCCGACGGCGCCACGGCGCACACCGTCCGCATGGCGTTCGGCGGGACCTCGTGGGGCTGGCTGCCCTCGCCGGGCGTCTACACCTCGTACGACCACGGGGCGGCGATCGACGAGGGCCGCCGGCCGACGCCGAAGCTGGCCGCGCTCCAGCAGCTCGGCCATCTGCTGCGGACCGTGCCCGACCTGGCCCGGCTGGACCCGGCCGAGGAGGTGCGGGCCGAGGACGACCGGCTGGAGGTGCGCCACCTGACCAACCCCGACACCGGCGCCCAGGTGTACGTCCTGCGCAACGACTCCGGGGAGCCGGTCAGCACGCTGCTGCCGGGTTCCGGCATCGACGTGCCGGTCACCGTCGGCGCCCACGACGCCAAGCTGCTCACCGGCAGGCTGGACCTGGGCCGCCGGAAACTGGCGTTCTGCACCGCGCAGCCCGTGCTGAACATGACCGTCGGACGGCAGGACATCACCCTGTTCGCGGGCCGCGGCGGCGAGACGGCGCAGATCGCCCTGGACTGCGACACCCAGCCGCTCACCAGCCGGCTGGACGAGGAGCCCGCCTGGTCCTACGACCGGGGCAGGCTGAACGTGGTGGTGCCGCTCGGGGTGGGCGGGCTGAGCCGGGTCCTCGTCGAGGGCGGGGACTCCGAGACGCCCATGGTGCTGCTGTTCGCCGACGACGCGACGGCGCTGCGCCTGTGGCCCTACGAGACCCCGTCCGGTTCGATGCTGGTCTACGGCCCGGCGCTGCTGCGCTCGGTCACCCTGCGCGGCTCCACCGCCCACCTGGTCGGCGACCTCGTCGGCGAGACCGGTCTGGAGGTGTGGGCGCCGCGCGGGATCACCTCCGTGACCTGGAACGGGCGGCCGGTGCGCACCCAGGTCAGCCGGACCGGGAGCCTGCTGATGGAAGGGCTGATGCCGGGCGTGCCCGAGGTGCGGCTGCCCGCGCTGGAGGGCTGGCGCCGGCGGGCGGAGAACCCGGAGTCCGGGGCCGGCTTCGACGACTCGGCGTGGACGGTGGCCGACCGCACCTCGTCGCACGGCACGACCCCCGTGCCCGAGGGCGGTCCCGTCCTCTTCGCGGACGACTACGGCTTCCACCACGGCGACGTCTGGTACCGGGGGCGGTTCGAGAACACGCGCGGCGTCACGTCCGTGTCGCTGTCCTACAGCACCGGCACGCAGGGGCTGCTGATGGCGTGGCTGGACGGCCGTCCGCTGGGCACGCACCGCATGCCGGTGCCGGACGAGGAGACGGCGGGGCGGGGCACGTGGACGGCGACGGCCTCCTTCGACGTGCCGAAGAAGTGGCGCGAGCGCGGCCCGCACGTGCTGTCCGTACTCGTACGACCGATGCAGCACGACGGGGACGAGCGGGCGGAGGGCACCCACAAGGCCGCGCGCGGGCTCGTGTCGGCCGGGTTCGGGGGTGCGTCCCGGGACGTGGAGTGGCGGATCCAGGGCGCCGCGGCGCCGGACCGGGTGCGCGGGCCGCTGAACAACGGCGGGCTGTACGGGGAGCGGGAGGGCTGGCACCTGCCCGGGTTCGACGACCGGGAGTGGCCGGCCGTGGAGTTCCCGCGGGAGGAGCGGCGGCAGGGGGTGACCTGGTACCGGACGGGGTTCCGGCTCGACGTCGACGCGGACGTGGACGCCTCGGTCGGGCTCACGCTCGACGACGACCCGGAGCGCGCCTACCGGGTCCAGATCTTCCTCAACGGCTGGAACATGGGCCAGTACATCAACGACGTGGGTCCGCAGCACACCTTCGTCCTGCCGAACGGGATCCTGCGCACCCGGGGGGCCAACACGCTGGCCCTGGCGGTGCTGTCCGACGGGACCACGCCGTCGGGGCCCCGTGACGTACGGCTGACGCTGCTGGGCGCGGCGCAGGGCGGGATCCCGGTGGAGGCGGTGGACTCACCGGGGAGGTGAGCCCACCGCCGGGCGGCTCACGCCAGCCGGATCACGTTCCAGGACAGCGGCTCCAGTACGGCGCAGAGCCGGCCGCCGTCCAGGGTGGTGCCGTCGACCGGGTGCGGGGTGACCCGCTCGGGCTCGGCGAGGGTGTTGCGGGCGTCGGGGTCGGCGTCCGCGAGGGCGCTGTGCTCGACGACCGAGGTGAGGTCCAGGCCGCCCAGGGCCACCTCCAGCGGCAGGGACCCGGTGCGGCTGCGGTTGACGGCGAAGACGGTGACCGTGCCGTCCGCGGCGCGCACCGCGGTGGCGTGCAGCAGGTCGGCCTCGCCGTACTTCCTCGTCTCGTACGTCGGTGAGTCCACCCGGACGTCGAGCACCTCGCCGCGGCCGTACTTCGAGGCCTGGGCGAACGGGAAGAACGTCGTCTGCCGCCAGGCCGGGCCGCCGGGCTCGGTCATGATCGGGGCGATCACGTTGACGAGCTGGGCGAGGCAGGCGACGGTGACGCGGTCCGCGTGCCGGAGCAGCGCGATGAGCAGCGAGCCGAGGACGACGGCGTCGGTGACGCTGTAGTTGTCCTCGAGCAGACGCGGCGCCTCGGGCCAGTCCAGGGCGCCGACCTGGGCCTCGGTCCGGGACAGGTACCAGACGTTCCACTCGTCGAAGGAGAGGTTGATCTTCTTCTTGGACTTGAGGAGGGCGCCGACGTGGTCGCAGGTGGCGACCACGTTCTCGATGAAGGACTCCATGTCGACGGCGGAGGCGAGGAAGGAGTCGACGTCGCCGTCGAGCGGCTCGTAGTAGGCGTGCAGGGAGATGTGGTCGACCAGGTCGTAGGTCTCCTTGAGGACCGTCGCCTCCCACGCGGCGAAGGTCTCCATGGACTGCCCGGAGGAGCCGCAGGCGACGAGCTCGACACCGGGGTCGATCTGGCGCATGGCGCGGGCCGTCTCGGCGGCGATCCGGCCGTACTCCTCGGCGGTCTTGTGGCCGGTCTGCCAGGGGCCGTCCATCTCGTTGCCCAGGCACCACATGCGGATGCCGAACGGGTCCTTGTCGCCGTGCTCGACGCGCAGGTCCGACAGGGCGGTGCCGGAGGGGTGGTTGGCGTACTCCTGGAGCTCCAGGGCCTCGGCGACGCCCCGGGTGCCGAGGTTGACCGCCATCATGGGCTCGGCCTGGGGGCCGATCTTCCTCAGGAAGGCGATGTACTCGGAGAGGCCGAAGCGGTTGGTCTCGGTGGAGCGCCAGGCGAGGTCGAGGCGGCGGGGACGGTCCTCCACCGGACCCACGGAGTCCTCCCACTTGTAGCCCGAGACGAAGTTGCCGCCGGGGTAGCGGACGGCGGTGACGCCGAGCTCCCGGACGAGGTCCAGGACGTCCCCGCGGATGCCTTCCGCGTCCGCGGTGGGGTGGCCGGGTTCGAAGATGCCGGTGTACACGCAGCGGCCGAGGTGCTCTACGAACGAACCGAAGATGCGGGGGTTCACTTCGCCTACGGTGAAGGCGGGGTCCAGGGTGAAACGGGCGGTGCGCAAGGTTTTCCTCTCGGTGCGTTGTCGAGGGCGGGTCCGTGGGGGGCGGCCGTCCTTCCTCCGGCTTCCGGCTCAAGGCGTCCGGCCCCGGCCCGGGGGTGTCCTCGTCCTCGGCGTCGTGACGGTGACAAGCCAACCAGTCCTCGCCCCGGTCGCGGAAGACCGGCCGACCGCCCGTGCCCACGGGGTCACTGGCCGACCGGACCGGTGCGGGCGACGCCCGCCACGATCCGGCGCTGGAAGAAGACGAGGACGGCGATCAGCGGCAGGCCCGTCATGAGGCCGCCGGCCATGAGCTGGGCCCACCGGACGCCGTGGGAGTTCATGACGGTCGCCCCCGCCCGGCGTGGCGAGAGGGTGCCCGCGGTCCGGGCCAGGTCGTCCCGTGCCCTGCCCCACCCCCTCCCGGAATGTTCGACATACCGGATAATGCCCGTAACTTCGAACGGACCGTAAGTGGGACGGCCCGGCGCGTCAATGCTTCGGACAAGAACGCGCGGCGGGACTTCCCGCGTCCCCTCCGGCCGCGGCGCCCGGGGACGCCGCGGCGGCCGCCGGGCGGCCGCGTCACCCGCGGAACTGGCCGGGACGGCACCGGTCTTGGCATATTGCACGGGTGACCGGACCACACCCAGGGGAACAGGGGGACAGCGGTGCGTACAGGAAAGGAGATGCGTCGTCTCGCTGACGCCCTCATCGACCCCATCCGGGTGGCGGTCCCGGCGGACCCCGAGGTCCTGTTCGAGGCGCTGGTCGCCTCCGTCAGCGCGTGGCGGGGGCGCGACGTGGTCGTCCACCGGGCGGCGTTCCCCCCGCACACGGCCAGCGGGCTGTGGCTGGAGCGCGAGGGCCACGACGACGTGGTGGTCGACGAGCGGGCCGCCGTCTGGCACCAGATCGTGATCCTCTGCCACGAGGTGTGGCACATGAGCCGCCGGCGGGCGGAGGCCGGCGGACGGCCCGGACCGGCCGCCGCGCGCACCGACTTCAGCCTGGCGGAGGAACAGGAGGCCGACCGCTTCGGCATGCTGATGGGCCGCCGGCTGCGCACCTGGCTGGAGGCCTCCACCGACTCGGTGTACGCCGCGGAGGGCGGCGCCCCCGGCAGCCCGCAGGACCTCGCCGGACGCATCGGGGCCGCGCTCAACTACCGCGGGACCAGAGGGTGAGCGGCCTGATCAACTACGTCAGCTGCGGGGTGCTGTGGCTCGGCCTGCTGGTGAAGGCCCCCGATCTGCTGCGGCACCGGCACGATCCGTACCTGCGGGCCCTCTGCGCGGTGCTGGGCCTCGCGGGGCTGTGCTTCTTCCTGGGGGCGCCGCCCACGGTCGGCGCCGTCAACCGGATCGGCGGCGTGCCGAACCTCGCGGCGCCGGTCACCTACGTGGCCATCACCGGGTACTGCGCCGCGTCCCAGGTCCTCGTCGTGCACTGGCGCGGCGGGCCCCGGGTGCGTCGCACCGTCCGCCGCTGGCTGCTCGCCTACGCCGCGGTCGTGTGCGGCATCGCGGTGGCGTTCACGCTCGGCGAGGCGCCCGTGGAGCGCCGCACCGACCTGGACACCTACTACGCGACGACGCCGTTCATCGCCCAGATGATCGTGCTGTACCTGGTCGCGCACCTCACCGCGGCGACCGTCACCACCGTGTCGTCGCTGCGCTGGGCGCGCCGGGTGCGGGGCGGGCTGCGGGCGGGGCTGACGCTGCTCGGGACCGGCTCGCTGTGCGGGGCCGGGTACAGCGTGGCCAAGCTGGTCGCGGTGGGCGCCCGCTGGTCCGGACGGGACTGGTCGCAGCTCGGCACCGCCGTCTCCCCGACCGCCGCCGGGCTCGGCGCCCTGCTGACGGTCGTCGGGGTGCTGGTGCCGCTGGCGGCGCCCCGGATCACCGAGGAGCGGCGGGCGAGGCGGACGTACGCCCGGCTGGAGCCGCTGGAGCGGGTGCTGGACGACCTCCTCACCCGCCGGACGCTGCGGCTGCCCCGGCCCCGGCTCGCCCGGCCCACCACACGACTGGTGTGGCGGCAGACCAGCGTCCACAACGCGCTGAGCCACCTGGACGCCTACTTCGACCCGGAGCTGTACCACCGGACCCGCGCCGGCGTGCGGGCGGCGACGGGGGACACGGGGCGCGCGGAGGCCGCCGCGTGGGCGGCGGTGATCACCGCCGCGGTGCGCGACGAGGCGGACCCGGGGCGCCCGGCGCCGCCGCGCGCCGGCCGGTTCCCGGACCGGGTGCCGGACCCGGCCGTCCTGGCCCGGATCGCCGACGCGCTGGCCGGCGCGGCCCCGGGACCGGCGACCGCCGCGGTGCCGAGCGGCACGACCACGGCGGGGACCCCGTGAACCGGGCCCCGGACGAGAGGAGCCGGCCGGTATGAGCCTCGTCGTCTACCTGGCGGCCTTCATGTTCGGGACGACGTCCGTGCTGCTGTTCCGCCGCCCGCGCACCGCGGCCCTGCGCGACCCGCTCACCCTGTCCACCTGCGCCGCGATCGTCCTGGGCGCCCTGGTCTTCGTGTGCGCCGCCCCGGCCACCCTGGCCACCGTCAACTCCCTCACCGGCATCCCCAACTTCGGGGCCCCGCTGACCTACGGGATGCTCTGCGCGTACAGCTGCGCGGTGCTGGTGCTGCTGATCAACTGGCGGGGCGGGACGCGGGAGCGGGTGCGGCGCATGGTGCTGCGCAGCATGGCCGCCTACGGTCTGCTGGTGGCCGCCATCGTCGTCCTCTTCGCACTCGCCGAGGCGGACACCGAACGGCTGACCGACCTCGACACGTACTACGCCACCACCCCGTTCATGCGGGAGATGATCCTGCTGTACCTGGCCGGGCACAGCGCGGCGATGCTGGTGATGTGCGCCGTCTGCGTCAAGTGGGGACGCGAGGTCGGCGGGCTGCTGCGGACCGGGCTGCGGCTGATCCTCGTGGGGGCGCTGCTGGACGTGGTGGGGTTCCAGCTGACCAAGTACACCGCGGTGGTGGCCCGCTGGTCGGGTCACGACCTGGACTTCCTGTCCACCACGGTCGCCCCGCCGATGGCCTCGCTGGCCGCGCTGCTGTGTTCGGCGGGGTTCGCGCTGCCCAGGCTGCTGCCGCCCGTCCTCGCGCAGTGGCGGGGGCTCGGCGACTACCGGCGGCTGGGCCCGCTGTGGTCGCTGGTGAGGTCGGCGTCGACCGCGCCCGAGCCGCAGACCGCCTGGTGGCAGCTGCCGCGGGCGCGGCTGCAGTGGCGTGAGGTGTCGATCCACGACGCGCTGCTCGCCCTGGCGCCGTACTTCGACCACCGGGTCCGCGAGCGGGCCCGGGACGCCGCCCTGGGCGCGGGCCGCTCCCCCCACGAGGCGCGGCTGGCGGCGGAGGCGGCCATGCTCGCCGACGCCGCGCGCCGGGCCGCCGCCCGCGAGGAACCGCCCGAGACCGCCGGTACGTACCGGCTGCACGCCACCGAGGTCTCCGGCACCGGCGGGCTGGTGGCGCTGGCACAGGCGCTGCACCGCCCGCCCGCCGCGCGCGGGGGCGCGGCGCCGCCTTCCCCGACCGGAACCGCGAGCGAACCCGAGGAGCCCCATGTCGCGTAGAGCTGTCGTCGTCGGTGCCGGTCCGGCCGGCCTGCTGGCCGCGGCGGTGCTGTCCCGTGCGGGAGCGGACGAGGTGATCGTCCTGGACCGCGACGAGCTGCCGGACGGCCCGGAGCACCGCAGGGGAGTGCCGCAGGGGCGGCACGCGCATCTGCTGGCGGCGGGCGGCATGGACGCCATGGAGGAGCTGCTGCCGGGCGCGGGGCTGCGCGGGCGGCTGCTCGCCGCCGGGGCGCACGAGATCCCGCTCGGCTCGGGCGTGCTGGCGCTCACCTCCGAGGGCTGGCTGCGGCGGTGGCGGCGCCCGGGCCCGTCGATGGTGACGTGCAGCCGGGCGCTGCTGGACTGGGTGGTGCGCACGACGGTGCGGGAACGGGCGCCGCTGGAGATCCGCAGGGCGGCGGTGGTGGGGCTGACGGGCTCCGCGGAGCGGGTGCGCGGGGTGCGGATCGCGGCGCCCGGCGGGGACACCGACCTCGAGGCCGACCTGGTCGTCGACGCGAGCGGACGCGGGACGCGGGTCGTCGGCTGGCTGGGCGGGCTCGGGCTGACCGGCGTGCGGGAGCGTGCGGTGGACTGCGGGCTGGTCAACGCCTCGCGCGTGTACCGGGTGCCGGACGGGGCGGAACGGTTTCCGCTGACGATCGTGCACGCCGACCCGTACGCGTCGCGGCCGGCGCGGAGCGCGATGGTGATGCCGATCGAGGGGGGCCGCTGGCTGGTGAGCTGCGGCGGCTCGCGGGGAGGTGAGCCGCCGGCCGACCCGGAGGGGTTCCTGCGGTACACGCTCGATCTGCCGGACCCGATCGTGGGCCGGCTGATCTCCGGCGCGCAGCCGCTCACCGACGTGCGGCTGAGCCGCTCGACGAGCAACGTGCGGCGCCGTCTGGAGCGGATGCCGCGGTGGCCGGAGGGGTTCGTGGTCCTCGGGGACGCGCTGGCCACGTTCAACCCGGCGTACGGGCACGGCATGTCGGTGGCCGCGTTCGGCGCGCGCCGGAGATCAGCCGGCCCACGATCGGGTCCGGCAGATCGAGCGTGTACCGCAGGAACCCCTCCGGGTCGGCCGGCGGCTC
>NZ_JBEORT010000084.1:0-29852 GCF_040302425.1 Streptomyces sp. NPDC126497 | reverse complement strand
TACATTCCGAACCCGGAAGCTAAGCCTTACAGCGCCGATGGTACTGCAGGGGGGACCCTGTGGGAGAGTAGGACGCCGCCGAACAATCTTTCAGAGCTCTGGCTCTTGGGTGTACAGCCCGAGAGCCAGAGCTTTTTTGTGTTGAGGTAAGGTCGGGGGGCACCGTCGACATATTTCCCACAGGAGGATCCCGGGTGGAGGTCCAGGAGACGCGGGTCCAGACAGACCGCGTCCTCACCATCCCGAACATGCTCAGCATGGCACGGCTCGTAGGCGTACCGCTGTTCCTGTGGCTGATCCTCAGGCCGGAGTTCGGCGGCCCGAAGAGTGACGGCTGGGCCCTCCTGGTGCTGGCGCTCAGCGGCGTCAGCGACTACCTGGACGGCAAGCTGGCGCGACGGTGGAACCAGATCAGCAGCCTCGGCCGGCTGCTCGACCCCGCTGCCGACCGGCTCTACATTCTCTCGACGCTGGTCGGCCTCACCTGGCGTGAGATCCTACCGCTCTGGCTGACCGCCGTACTGCTGGCGCGTGAGCTGGTTCTCCTCGTCATGGTGGGCATCCTCAGGCGGCACGGCTACCCGCCGCCGCAGGTGAACTTCCTCGGGAAGGCCGCCACCTTCAACCTGATGTACGCCTTCCCGCTGCTCCTGCTCAGTGACGGAACTGGCTGGATCTCGTCACTCGCTGCTATTTTCGGCTGGGCGTTCGCCGGATGGGGTACAACCCTGTATTGGTGGGCAGGAGTGCTTTACATGGTCCAAGTCCGCCGTCTGGTTCGTGCGGACGCTGTGGCCGATTGAACTCGCTGATCAGTACGCGCATCGTGGCGCGATGACCCGCTGTGTGAAAACGCGGGCCAATCCTGGCGAGTGAAGTCGGCCAGACCGTCGTCTCTTCGAGGAGGACGCTTCCGACATGAAGGCCGTCGTGATGGCCGGGGGTGAAGGCACCCGCCTTCGTCCCATGACCTCAAGCATGCCCAAGCCGCTCCTGCCGGTGGCCAACAGGCCGATCATGGAGCATGTTCTGCGGTTGCTCAAAAAGCATGGGCTCAACGAAACCGTTGTGACCGTCCAGTTCCTTGCATCGCTCGTCAAGAACTACTTCGGTGACGGCGAGGAGCTCGGGATGGAGCTCACCTATGCCAATGAGGAGAAGCCACTCGGTACCGCCGGGAGCGTGAAGAACGCCGAGGAGGCGCTGAAGGACGATGCCTTCCTCGTCATCTCCGGCGATGCCCTCACCGACTTCGACCTCACCGAGCTGATCAATTTCCACAAGGAAAAGGGCGCCCTGGTCACGGTCTGTCTGACCCGTGTCCCCAACCCCCTGGAATTCGGCATCACCATCGTGGACGAGGAGGGCAAGGTCGAGCGCTTCCTCGAGAAGCCGACCTGGGGACAGGTCTTCTCCGACACGGTGAACACCGGAATCTACGTCATGGAGCCCGAGGTCTTCGACTACGTCGATCCCGATGTGCCCGTCGACTGGTCCGGTGACGTCTTCCCGCAGCTGATGAAGGAGGGCAAGCCCGTCTACGGCTACGTCGCCGAGGGCTACTGGGAGGACGTCGGCACGCACGAGAGCTATGTGAAGGCGCAGGCCGACGTCCTGGAGGGCAAGGTCGACGTCGACATCGACGGCTTCGAGATCTCCCCGGGCGTATGGGTCGCCGAGGGAGCCGAGGTGCACCCCGACGCCGTGCTGCGCGGACCGCTCTACATCGGCGACTACGCGAAGGTCGAGGCCGGAGCGGAGATCCGCGAGCACACGGTCGTGGGATCCAACGTCGTCGTGAAGAGCGGTGCCTTCCTCCACAAGGCCGTCGTCCACGACAACGTGTACGTCGGGCCCCACAGCAATCTGCGGGGCTGTGTGGTCGGCAAGAACACCGACATCATGCGCGCGGCACGCATCGAGGACGGCGCCGTCATCGGTGACGAGTGCCTGATCGGTGAGGAATCGATCGTCCAGGGGAACGTGCGGGTCTACCCGTTCAAGACCATCGAGGCCGGCGCGTTCGTCAACACCTCGGTGATCTGGGAGTCCAGAGGACAGGCGCACCTCTTCGGCGCCCGGGGCGTGTCCGGGATCCTGAACGTCGAGATCACACCGGAACTCGCCGTGCGGCTGGCCGGCGCGTACGCGACGACGCTGAAGAAGGGCTCGACCGTCACCACGGCCCGCGACCACTCCCGGGGCGCCCGTGCGCTGAAGCGGGCGGTCATCTCCGCGCTGCAGGCCAGCGCCATCGACGTACGGGACCTGGAGAACGTACCGCTGCCCGTGGCGCGGCAGCAGACCGCGCGGGGCAGCGCGGGCGGCATCATGATCCGGACCACGCCCGGAGTGCCGGACTCCGTCGACATCATGTTCTTCGACGGGCAGGGCGCCGACCTCTCCCAGGGCAGCCAGCGGAAGCTGGACCGGGTCTTCGCACGACAGGAGTACCGGCGGGCGTTCCCGGGCGAGATCGGGGACCTGCACTTCCCGGCGAGCGTCTTCGACTCGTACACGGGCTCGCTGCTGCGCAACGTCGACATCACCGGCATCGCGGAGTCCGGGCTCAAGGTGGTCGTCGACGCCTCCAACGGCAGCGCCGGCCTGGTGCTGCCGAGCCTGCTCGGCAAGCTGGGCGTCGACTCGCTGACCATCAACCCCGGTCTCGACGAGTCCAGGCCGACCGAGACGGCCGACATGCGGCGCTCGGGTCTGGTCCGGCTCGGAGAGATCGTGGCGTCCTCCGGCGCCGCCTTCGGCGTACGCTTCGACCCGGTCGGCGAGCGGCTGTCCCTGGTCGACGAGAAGGGGCGGATCATCGAGGACGACCGCTCGCTGCTCGTGATGCTCGACCTCATCGCCTCCGAGCGGCGCAGCGGCCGGGTGGCGCTCCCGGTGACCACCACCAGGATCGCCGAGCAGGTCGCGGCGTACCACGGTACGCAGGTCGAGTGGACGACCACCTCGCCGGACGACCTCACGCGCGTGGGCGGTCAGGAAGGGACGATCTTCGGCGGCGACGGCAAGGGCGGCTTCATCGTCCCGGAGTTCAGCAGCGTCTACGACGGCACCGCGGCCTTCGTGCGGCTCATCGGACTGGTCGCGCGCACCCAGCTCACGCTCAGCCAGATCGACGCGCGCATCCCGCGGGCACACGTGCTCAAGCGGGACCTGGCGACCCCGTGGGCCGTCAAGGGCCTGGTGATGCGGCGGGTCGTCGAGGCGGCCGGAGACCGCTTCGTGGACACCACCGACGGCGTGCGGGTGGTGGAGGCCGACGGCCGCTGGGTGATGGTGCTGCCCGACCCGGCCGAGGCGGTCACCCACCTGTGGGCCGAGGGCCCCGACGACGCCTCCGCCCAGGCCCTGCTCGACGAGTGGTCGGCGGTCGTGGACAGCGCGGGCAGGTAGAACGAGCGGTACGCGTGCGTGCCGGACACGTGTCCCTGACGGGACCGGTCCGGCACGCCGGTAGGTCCGTTCGGAGGTAGTGGTCGCGGCGTGCGACGATGTGCGGCATGCCGCAGCAACCCCCTGTCCGGAGCACACCCGTGCGGCCCGCTCGCCCGGATGCCTCCATGTCGTTGATCACCAACGTCATGGACCACAGCCTCGACGACGGATACGCCGAGGCCGCCGCACGGCGGAAGGCCGAGGGCAGCGGCGGCATGCCGAAGACGCTCAGAGCGAAACTGGGGCTGGCCGGCGGTCTGGTGCTCGCCGCTCTGATCGTGACCGTCGGCGCCGCGCAGGCCCGGGTCGAGGCACCCGTCGTGGCCAAGGAGCGCGAGGAGCTGATCGACCGGATCGACCGGGAGACCGAGGCCGCCGACAAGCTCGAGGACAGCGTCGACGAGCTGCGCGCGGACGTGAGCGCGCGGCAGCACGAGGCGCTGCGCGACAGCGGCGGAGGCGACCGGTCCCCCGTGGTGGGCATCCTGTCGGGCGCCACCGCGGTGCACGGGCCCGGCGTGCGGCTCGTGGTGAACGACGCCGAGGACGCCAGCGCGGGCGGCGACGGCGACCCGCGGTCGACCACCGGCTTCTCCGACACCGGACGGGTCCGCGACCGTGACATGCAGCGTGTGGTCAACGGTCTGTGGGAGTCCGGCGCCGAGGCCGTCTCCATCAACGGGCAGCGGCTGACCGCCCTGTCGGCGATCAGGGCCGCGGGAGACGCGATACTGGTCGACAACAGGCCGCTGGTGCCGCCGTACACGGTGCTCGCGGTGGGGGACGGCGGGGAGCTCGGCGACCGCTTCCAGAACAGCGCGGACGGGCTGTACCTGCACGCCCTGCAGGAGAACTACGGCATCCGGACGGCCCTCTCCGTCGAGGACGACGTCCGGCTGCCCGCCGCACCGAGTGTGATCGTACGTACCGCACAGCCGATAACCGAGAAGGGCACATCGTGATCGCCGTACTGGGCCTCGTCGTGGGAGTCGTGGCCGGACTGTTGGTCCGGCCCGAGGTTCCGGCGGTCGTCGAGCCTTATCTGCCGATCGCCGTCGTCGCGGCGCTCGACGCCGTGTTCGGAGGACTGCGGGCCATGCTCGACGGCATCTTCGACGACAAGGTCTTCGTGGTGTCGTTCCTGTCGAACGTCGTCGTCGCCGCCCTGATCGTGTTCCTCGGCGACAAGCTCGGCGTGGGCGCCCAGCTGTCCACGGGGGTCGTGGTGGTCCTCGGCATCCGCATCTTCTCCAACGCCGCGGCGATCCGCCGGCATGTGTTCCGGGCGTGAGGCCGATGAGCGAGCACGAGCACGACGAGACGACGCGCCCGGCGGTGTCCCGGCCCCGGTCCGCCCCGGACGCCCCGTCCGCGCCCGGTCTGCGCAGGGAACTGCCCGCGGAGGTACCCGCCGGGGCGCCCACGAGGACGCCCGCGGCCCCGCAGGAGGACGCGCCGAAGCCCCCGTCCGGACTGACGGGCCGGCAGCGGCTGGTGAAGGGGCTGTGGCCGCCCCGGGTGACCCGGGCCCAACTCATCGTCGCCCTGCTGCTGTTCGGCCTCGGGTTCGGCCTGGCCGTCCAGGTGGCGTCGAACAGCGACAGCGACAGCGCGCTGCGCGGGGCACGTCAGGAAGATCTCGTACGCATCCTCGATGAACTGGACGACCGCACGGAGCGTCTTGAGGACGAGAAGCAGGGCCTCGAGAAGCAGCGCGACGAGCTGGAGAACAGTTCCGACCAGGCCGAGGAGGCCCGGAAGCAGACGATCGAGAAGGAGAGGCAACTCGGCGTCCTGGCGGGCACGGTGGCCGCGCGGGGGCCCGGGATCACGATGACCGTCGAGGACTCCAGGGGGATGGTCGAGGCGGACATGCTGCTCGACGCCGTCCAGGAGCTGCGCGCCGCCGGCGCCGAGGCGATCCAGGTCAACGGTGTGCGGGTGGTGGCGAGCACCTATCTGACGGATTCCGGGAACGGTGTCGGCGTGGACGGGAACAAGATCACCGCGCCCTATCGTTTCAAGGTCATCGGCAAGCCGCAGGACCTCGAGCCGGCGCTCAACATCCCCGGAGGCGTGGTGCAGACTCTCGAGAAGGAACAGGCCACCGTTACCGTGGAGCGATCGACCAAGATCGTCGTGGACGCCTTGCGGGCGGTGAAGCGGCCTGACTACGCTCGGTCGTCCTCCCGGTGAACCGGGGGTGCATGGGGGGTGTTCGACGAGGGCATGAGGTTGCGGGGGGTCGGCGCACCGATTGGGTGGTGCGTGGTGGAAACTGTCTGGCGGAGGCGGACGTTGTGAGGATGTCCGGGTCGGCCAATGTGTTCAGTCAGGGTTCGTCCTGCCCCACGGGCGGGTCTGTTTCGGTCAAGGGGAATCGCCCGTGAAGTTGTTTGCGAAGTTGTTCGGCAAGAGCGCGCGGCGAGAGGGCAGCGACAACGCGACCGCTCGCCATCGTGCACAGCCTGAGGCGGAGGGGCAGCGTCCGCTGTTCCGGGACCAGGTGGGCACGGGTCAGGGCGCGTCGTCCGTTGACCCTGCGCAGTCGAGCGGCATAGGTTTCGGGCAGCCGTCGGCCCCGGGTGCGGGTGGAGGGTCTTCCGACCCGTACGCGTCCCACGCCCCTGGGGGGCAGCCGCGGCAGGAGGATCCGTCCATGTCGGCCCTGGTGTGTACGAGGTGCGGCAACCGCAACGCGGAGAACAGCCGCTTCTGCTCCAACTGCGGGGCGCCGCTCAGGCCCGGGGTCACCCCGGAGCGTCCTTCCGAGACGACGTCCACGATCTCGATCTCCGGTCTGGAGGCCTACGACGCCGAGGCCACCGGCCAGACGCAGGTGCCGGCGCTCTCTCCCGAGGCGCAGGCGGCCGTCGACGCGCTGCCGGTGGGTTCCGCCCTCCTGGTCGTGCGCCGCGGGCCGAACTCGGGCAGCCGCTTCCTGCTGGACGGCGACCTGACCACGGCCGGGCGTCACCCGCAGAGCGACATCTTCCTGGACGACGTGACGGTCTCCCGTCGGCACGTGGAGTTCCGGCGCGGCCCGGACGGCTCCTTCACGGTGGCCGACGTGGGCAGCCTGAACGGCACGTACGTCAACCGGGAGCGAATCGACCAGGTCGCCCTGTCCAACGGCGACGAGGTGCAGATCGGCAAGTACCGGCTGGTCTTCTACGCGAGCCAGCGGGGCTACTGACCTCCCCGGATCAGTCCGGGGGACCCCAGGGAAGGTTCATGGTTCAGACACCGAGCGGCGGTGCCGGCAACGGCGCCGCCGCCGCGGACACCGGACTGATGAGCATCGGCGCGGTGCTGGGCGTGCTGCGCGAGGAGTTCCCCGAGGTCACCATCTCCAAGATCCGCTTCCTGGAGTCGGAGGGGCTGATCGAGCCGCAGCGGACCCCGTCGGGGTACCGCAAGTTCAGTGCCGGGGACGTCGAGCGTCTCGGTCATGTGCTGCGTATGCAGCGCGACCACTACCTGCCGCTCAAGGTGATCCGTGAACACCTGGAGGCCATGGAGCGCGGCGAGGCCGCCCAGCTGCCGGTGCTGGGCCGTTCGCGTGACGGGGAGGGCGGCGGCCCGGAGGCCGCCGCGGAGGGGCCCGCGGCGGCGCGCATCGGGCGCGGGCGACTGCTGGCGACCGCCGGCATCGACGAGCGGATGCTCGTCGAGTGGGAGTCGTACGGGCTGCTCGCCCCGGTCGAGGACGGGATGTACGACGCCGAGGCGGTCACCGTCGCGGGACTCATCACCGAGTTGGGGCGGTTCGGGATCGAACCGCGCCATCTGAGGGCGATGAAGGCCGCCGCCGACCGCGAGGCCGGCCTGGTGGACCAGGTCGTGGCCCCGCTGAAGCGCCACCGCAACCCGCAGACCAGGGCCCACGCCCAGGCACGCACGAAGGAGCTGGCGGCGCTCACGGTGAAGCTGCACGCGGCGCTGGTGCAGGCGGCGCTCGGGGTACGGCTGCCCTGACGCGGAGCGGAGCGGGGGCCGGATCGGCCACCCGTTTCCTGCCCGACTACCCAAACATCCCGGGCACGGCCTAGGGTTGCTGTGTGAACGAGCTCGATGTCGTAGGTGTCCGGGTCGAGATGCCCTCCAACCAACCGATCGTGCTGTTGCGTGAAGTGGGCGGCGACCGCTACCTCCCCATTTGGATCGGACCGGGGGAGGCGACGGCCATCGCCTTCGCCCAGCAGGGCATGGCACCCGCACGGCCGCTGACCCACGACCTGTTCAAGGACGTGCTGGAAGCCGTCGGCCAGGAGCTCACGGAAGTGCGCATCACCGATCTGCGCGAGGGCGTCTTCTACGCGGAACTGGTGTTCGCCAGCGGTGTCGAGGTGAGTGCCCGCCCATCCGACGCCATAGCGCTGGCCCTGCGGACGGGAACGCCGATCTACGGCAGTGACACGGTGCTCGACGACGCAGGGATCGCCATCCCGGACGAGCAGGAGGACGAGGTGGAGAAGTTCCGCGAGTTCCTCGACCAGATCTCGCCGGAGGACTTCGGAACCAGCAACCAGTGAGGGCGGCCGCTCGCCGCCACCCCGGTCGGCCGCCGGGACCGGCGCCGGGGGCATTCGGCTAGCCTTTCCCCACTGCGAGGTACGGGAAACCACTCTTAGGGTGATTATCACTCGGCGTGCCGAGTGTGGCGATCGTTGACGCACCCTTGGTGACTGCCTACCTTCGAGGAGGCAGGTCAAGGACGGAGGTCGGCGTGAGAAGCAGCGGCGACGGTACGGCTGGGGGTGCCCCCGGACGCGGTTTCGGGGCGGGCGGGCCGTACCCTTCCCAGAGCTCCCGGCTCCGCCCGAGCGGAGGCCATCCCGCGCACGGCGGCGCGGCCGACCACGCTCCGCAGCGACCGACGGCCGTACCGGGCGGCGGAGGGGCGGCGTCCATGGCGTCCGAGCGGATCGGCTACCGGGGGCCCACGGCCTGCGCCGCCGCCGGCATCACCTACCGGCAGCTCGACTACTGGGCCCGCACGGGTCTGGTCGAGCCGAGCGTGCGGCCGGCGCACGGGTCGGGCACGCAGCGGCTGTACAGCTTCCGCGACGTCGTCGTGCTGAAGATCGTCAAGCGGTTCCTGGACACGGGTGTGTCCCTGCAGAACATCCGCACCGCGGTACAGCACCTGCGTGAGCGCGGCTTCAGCGACCTGGAGCGCATGACGCTGATGAGTGACGGGGCAACGGTCTACGAGTGCACCTCGCCCGACGAGGTCCACGCCCTGCTCCAGGGCGGCCAGGGTGTCTTCGGCATCGCCGTGGGCGTGGTCTGGCGGGACGTCGAGAGCGCGCTGTCGCAGCTGCACGGGGAGCGCGTCGACACCGGGGAGACCCTGCTCGGGCACAATCCGATGGACGAGCTGGCGCGGCGGCGGAACAAGGCCGTCTGAGGCCACCCGGAAGCGACCGTTGTCAGTGGCGTAGGGCAGCATCGGACAGGTGAGATCCGCGCCCACGATCCTGCATCTCGACATGGACGCCTTCTTCGCCTCGGTGGAGCAGGCGTCCAAGCCGAGCCTGCGCGGGAAGGCGGTCGTCGTGGGCGGGCTCGGGCCGCGGGGCGTGGTGGCCACCGCCTCGTACGAGGCCCGGGTCTTCGGCGTCCACTCGGCGATGCCCATGGCGCAGGCCCGGCGGCTCGCGCCGAACGCCGCGTACCTGGTGCCGCGGTTCGCCCTCTACCGGTCGATCAGCGAGCAGGTGATGGGGCTGCTGCGCTCCTTGTCGCCACTGGTGGAGCCGCTGAGCCTGGACGAGGCGTTCGTGGATCTGGAGGCGGGCGGCGCCGCCCGGGACGAGCGGTCGGCGCGTCTGGCGGGGGCGAAGCTGCGCGCGGACATACGGGCGGTCACGGGGCTCACCGGGTCGGTGGGGCTGGCCGCTTCCAAAATGCTGGCGAAGATCGCGTCGGAGCGGGCGAAACCCGACGGACTGGTGCTGATCGAGCCGGGTACGGAGCGGGCGTTGCTGGATCCGCTGCCGGTCCGGACCCTGCCCGGCGTCGGGCCGGCGACCGGGGACCACCTGCGGCGCGCGGGGATCCACACGGTCGGCGAGCTCGCCGACGCGGGGGAGGACGAGCTCGTGCGACTGCTGGGCAAGGCCCACGGACAGGCGCTGTTCGCGATGGCGCTGGCCCGGGACGAGCGGCCCGTGGTGGCCGAGCGGGAGGCCAAGTCGGTGTCGGTGGAGGACACGTACGACGTGGACATCCACGACCGGACACGGGTCGGTACGGAGGTGCGGCGGCTCGCGGACCGGTGTGTGCGCAGACTACGGGCGGCGGGTCTGTCGGGGCGGACCATCGTGCTGAAGGTGCGCCGGTACGACTTCTCGACCCTCACCCGGTCCGAGACCCTGCGGGGGCCCACGGACGATCCGGCGGTGGTGCGGGAGGCGGCCGCGCGGCTGCTGGACTCGGTCGACACGACGGGCGGGGTGCGGTTGCTGGGCGTCGGGGTGAGCGGCCTGGCCGACTTCACGCAGGAGGACCTGTTCGCGCAGGCCGCGGGCCCGCCGGAGGACCTCCCGCCCGAGGAGAGCGGGACCGGGCCCGCGCCGGAGCGGGAGACGCCCGCCGAGCGGCGCTGGCCGGCGGGGCACGACGTACGGCACGCCGGTTACGGGCACGGCTGGGTGCAGGGCAGCGGACTGGGCCGGGTCACCGTGCGCTTCGAGACACCCGGCTCGGAGCCCGGCCGGGTGAAGACCTTCCGCGTCGAGGACCCGGCCCTGGAGCCGGCACAGCCACTGCCGCTGGTGCCCCGGAGGCCCGGGGAGGACGAGGGCGCGGCGGCCGGCGCCGGGCCGGTGGGCGGGGCGGATCAGGCGGGCTTGTCGTTGCCGGCGAGTTTGCCGAAGTCGCGGTCCGCGAGGGGAGGCGGGGCGGCGACGTCCAGACCGTAGTGGTGGTAGAGCTGGAGTTCCTGTTCGGGGGAGAGGTGGCGGCCCACGCCGAAGTCGGGGGCGTCCTTGATGAGGGCGCGCTCGAAGGGGACGTGGAGGGCTCCGTCGACGAGGACGCTGGGCTCCAGGGGGACGAAGGCGTCCCTGCTGAACAGGCCGGTGCGTATGGCCGCCCACTCCGGCACGCCGGTGGCGTCGTCGAGGTAGACCTCGTCGATCGTGCCGATCCGGTTTCCGTTGCGGTCGAACGCCTTGCGGCCGATCAGATGGCGCGGATCGATGTCGGTCTGCACGGGCCCTCCATAGGTCGCAAACTCATCCGTAAGCACTACAGAACGGCACAATCGACCGGGCGGCCACTCGAACATCCCGGTGTGGTGCTCGCTGGTACGCTGGCAAACGGCTGCTGACCCCGCGCGGGAGAGTCCTCCAGGCACCATCGGAGGCGCCGAAGGAGCAAATCCTCCCCGGAATCTCTCAGGCACACGTACCGCACGGACGAGGTCACTCTGGAAAGCAGGGCGGGTGTCGACGGCTTCCGCTCTCACCGACGGTGAAAGCCGGACGCCTCCGGGCGATCCGGTGAAGCTCTCAGGTTGAGATGACAGAGGGGGAGGCCGTCCGGGCACCCGCGCCGTGGTGCCCCTCGAAGGTCGTCGGACCAGGAGGCCTCCTCAATGACCGCCCCTCGCACTCCGCTCTCCGAGCTCGAACAGGGAATCCCCTTCGAACAGCGCCACATCGGACCCGACCACGAGGCCCGGGCCAAGATGCTCGCCCAGGTCGGTTACGGCTCGCTGGACGAGCTGACGGCCGCCGCGGTGCCGGACGTGATCAAGAACGCCGACGCGCTGGACCTGCCGGGTGCCCGGAGCGAGGCCGAGGTGCTGGCCGAGCTGCGCGCGCTGGCCGACCGCAACGAGGTGCTCGGCTCCATGATCGGGCTCGGGTACTACGGCACCTTCACCCCGCCCGTGATCCTGCGCAACGTGATGGAGAACCCCGCCTGGTACACGGCCTACACCCCGTACCAGCCGGAGATCTCCCAGGGGCGGCTCGAGGCGCTGCTGAACTTCCAGACCGTGGTCGCCGAGCTCACCGGACTGCCGACCTCCGGTGCCTCGCTGCTCGACGAGGGCACCGCCGCCGCCGAGGCGATGGCGCTGTCGCGGCGCATGGGCAGGAACAAGAAGGGCCTGTTCCTGGTCGACGCGGACGCCCTGCCGCAGACGATCGCCGTGATCGAGACCCGCGCCGAGCCCACCGGCGTCGAGGTCGTCGTCGCCGACCTGAGCGACGGCATCCCCGCGGACCTCGCCGAGCGCGAGATCAACGGCGTACTGATCCAGTACCCGGGCGCCTCCGGTGCCGTCCGCGACATCAAGCCGGTCATCGACCAGGCGCACGCGCTCGGCGCGCTCGTCACCGTCGCCGCCGACCTGCTCGCCCTCACCCTGCTGAAGTCGCCCGGTGAGCTGGGCGCGGACATCGCGGTCGGCACCACGCAGCGCTTCGGCGTGCCGATGGGCTTCGGCGGGCCGCACGCCGGCTACATGGCCGTGCAGGAGAAGATGGCGCGCAGCCTGCCCGGGCGGCTCGTCGGCGTCTCCGTCGACGCCGACGGGCACAAGGCCTACCGTCTGGCCCTGCAGACCCGTGAGCAGCACATCCGCCGGGAGAAGGCCACCAGCAACATCTGCACCGCCCAGGTGCTGCTCGCCGTCATGGCGGGGATGTACGCCGTCTACCACGGCCCGGAGGGGCTGCGCCTGATCGCCCGGCGCGCCCACCGCTACGCCACCGTCCTCGCCGAGGGACTGCGGTCCGGCGGGGCCGAGATCGTGCACGGCTCCTACTTCGACACGCTGACCGTGCGTGTTCCCGGGCGGGCCGCCGAGGCCGTCGCCGCCGCCCGCGACAACGGCGTCAACCTGCGACTCGTCGACGCCGACCACGTCTCGATCGCCTGCGACGAGACCACCACCCGGTCACAGCTGGCCGCCGTGTGGAGCGCCTTCGGCGTCGAGGGCGACGTCGAGACCCTGGACGCGGCGGCGCGGGACGCCCTGCCGGACGCCCTGCTGCGCGACGACGAGTACCTCACCCACCCCGTCTTCCAGCAGCACCGCTCCGAGACCGCGATGCTGCGCTACCTGCGCCGGCTCTCCGACCGTGACTACGCGCTGGACCGCGGCATGATCCCGCTGGGCTCCTGCACCATGAAGCTCAACGCGACCACCGAGATGGAGCCGGTCACCTGGCCCGAGTTCGGGCAGCTGCACCCCTTCGTGCCCGCCGAGCAGGCGCAGGGCTACCTCACGCTCATCCGGGAGCTGGAGGAACGCCTCGCCGAGGTCACCGGCTACGACAAGGTCTCCCTCCAGCCCAACGCCGGCTCCCAGGGCGAGCTGGCCGGTCTGCTCGCCGTGCGCGGCTACCACCGGGCCAACGGCGACGAGCAGCGCACCGTCTGCCTGATCCCGTCCTCCGCGCACGGCACCAACGCCGCCAGCGCCGTGATGGCCGGGATGAAGGTCGTCGTCGTCAAGACGTCCGACGACGGCGAGATCGACGTGGCCGACCTGCGCGCCAAGATCGAGCAGTACCGTGACGAGCTGTCCGTGCTGATGATCACCTACCCCTCGACGCACGGCGTGTTCGAGGAGCACGTCGCCGACATCTGCGCCGAGGTGCACGAGGCCGGCGGCCAGGTGTACGTGGACGGCGCCAACCTCAACGCGCTGGTGGGTCTGGCCAAGCCGGGCCACTTCGGCGGCGACGTCTCGCACCTGAACCTGCACAAGACCTTCTGCATCCCGCACGGCGGCGGCGGTCCCGGTGTCGGCCCGGTCGGCGTACGGGCGCACCTGGCGCCGTACCTGCCGAACCACCCGCTCCAGCCGGAGGCCGGCCCGGAGACGGGCGTGGGGCCCATCTCGGCGGCGCCGTGGGGTTCGGCGGGCATCCTGCCGATCTCGTGGGCGTACGTCCGGCTCATGGGCGGCGAGGGCCTGAAGCGGGCCACGCAGGTGGCCGTGCTCAGCGCCAACTACATCGCCAAGCGCCTCGAGCCGCACTACCCGGTGCTCTACACCGGTCCCGGAGGCCTGGTCGCGCACGAGTGCATCATCGACCTGCGCCCGCTGACCAAGGCGACCGGCGTCAGCGTCGACGACGTGGCCAAGCGGCTGATCGACTACGGCTTCCACGCGCCGACGATGTCCTTCCCGGTGGCCGGCACGCTCATGATCGAGCCCACCGAGTCCGAGGACCTGACCGAGCTCGACCGGTTCTGCGAGGCGATGATCGCGATCCGTGCGGAGATCGAGAAGGTCGGCTCCGGCGAGTGGCCCGCGGACGACAACCCGCTCCGCAACGCCCCGCACACCGCCGCCGTGCTCGGCGGGGAGTGGGACCACGCGTACGGCCGCACGGAGGCCGTCTTCCCGGCCGGGGTGAACGCCGCCGACAAGTACTGGCCGCCGGTGCGCCGCATCGACCAGGCCTACGGCGACCGCAACCTGGTCTGCTCCTGCCCGCCGCTGGACGCGTACGAGGACTGACACACGCCGAAGGGCTCCTGGGGACCACCGGTCCCCAGGAGCCCTTCCGCATGTGCCGACGCATCCGTGGGGTCGTCACCCCCCGTCCCGTCGCACGGGCGAGGGGAAGCGGCGCGGGGCGCACGCGTTCACCCGAGAGGGCGTCGCTCCCGTCAGGCGCGGTCGATGTGGACGTTCGTCGACTTCACGCGGGCCGTGGCCTCCACACCGACCTCCAGCCCCAGTTCCTCGACGGCCTCCCGGGTGAGCAGCGAGACGAGGCGGTGCGGACCTGCCTGGATCTCGACCTGGGCGGCGACATCACCCAGCTTGATCGCGGTGACGATGCCGGGGAAGGCGTTGCGGGCGGAGGTGTACGGGGTGCCCTCCTCGACGGCGCCGGCCCGGGCGAGTTCGACGGAGAACGCCGCCAGGTCCCGTCCGTCGACGAGCCGCCGTCCGCCGGCGTCGCGGTGGGTGGTGATGCGCCCCGCGTCCGCCCAGCGGCGGGCGGTGTCCGGGCTCACTCCGAGCAGCCTCGCTGCCTGGCCGATGGTGTAGGACTGCATGCCGGTCACGATAGGCGGTGCCGGAGTTCCGCCACGCCCGCGGTGCGCCGGCGCCGTTCGGCGGGAGCCGCCGTGCTCGCCCGGACGACCAGCACGGCGACCCCGGCCCGCCGGGCGATCTCCGTGATGGTGACCCTGCCCCCGCCGTCGGCCCCGTGTGCCGCCACGTGCCCCACCTCCGCAACGGAGGCCCGCGAAACCTCCAGGGGTCTTCCGGAGCACGGGCGTCCGTGGGAAGGCGCTGCGGGGCGAGCCGCTGCCGTGGGGCGGGCCGGTCACCTCGTTCATGTGCCGGATCACGGTGGGTGACCGTCTCCGGACGCGCGTCGGGGGCCGGGCGCAGGAGGTTCCGCGTCCGGCCCCTCGTCGCCCCGGGCGGACCGTGCCGCCCGGCCGTGCTCAGGCGGTGGTCAGGCTGGCGCCCCGGGGGCGCTGAGGGGCGATGACCCTGCCGTCGGGCAGGAGTTCACCGGTGTCCTCGAAGAACACGACACCGTTGCACAGCAGGCTCCAGCCCTGTTCCGGGTGGTGCGCCACGAGACGGGCGGATTCCCGGTCGGCGGAGTCGGCTGAGGGACACGGTGGCTGGTGCTGGCACATGGGTGGGATCTCTCGCTCCGTGGTGACCTGTGAGTCGGCTGTCGTTTCAGTTCCGCGGCGTGAAGCTTCGTTCATGGCCGCCCCCCGTTGTGATAAGTCGGTCGGAAACCAGTGTTGTCCCACGGACGACGATCCGCAGGCATTTCGCGGCACCGCTCCTCACCGGTTGAGGACGCGCCGCCCGCGCGGACGGTTCACCTCGACCGCACTGTCCCTTCGGGTGGTTCGCCATGGCCGAAGCGGGCTAGTCCTCCCGGGACGGCGTGTACCCCGCCGCGTCGGGAGCGCCGGGCGGCGGGGTACGCGGTGGCTTCTCAGGCGGGTGAGCCGAGCAGGCGGGTCGGGGCCACCCGGTGCGTCAGGACCGGGAGCAGGTCGGCGAACCGGTGCGGGCGGTGGGCCGCGATGCCGGGCGGCGCCGGGGCGAGCGGAACGAGCAGGTCGGTGGCGGCCGGGTGGCCGGCGCCCCCGTCCGCGGTGGTGTCGCCGTGCAGCCAGAGCGTCAGCATGTAGAGACTCGGCACCGAGAGGAGCCGCGGCTGGTACGGCTGTGTCATGGCCTCGGCCTGGCGCAGCGCGAGCTCGGTGGAGGCGATGTAGGGACCTTCGAAGAAGCGGGAGAACGTCCAGCCGTCGGCGGTGAGCACGGTGTCCGCGGCGGCCGGCGTGCGGTCGCCGATGCGGATCAGGAAACGCCACCCGGCCAGCCGGGTCGTCGTCCCGCCGTCGGCGGTGGTCCGCTCCAGGACGTGCACGGGCAGGGGCAGCTCGGGCGAGGCGGGGCCCTGGGCGATGACCAGGGAGGGAGTTCGGGCCTCTCTGACCGCGGTCGGCGAGGAGAGCGCGGTCAGGACGGAGCGCAGGGCGGGCGCGGGAGCCGGGGGAACATGCAGCGGCATGGTGGGTCGCCTCTCATTCGAAGGCACAGGGGCGTGAGGGCGGGGCGTGGCGGGGCGGACGGCACTGTCAGCTCGCGAAGGTCAGGGAGGCAGGGGCCGGGGGGGCCGAGGCCGGGAGACGGGGGCGAGGACTGCCGCACGCCGCCTCTCGGCTGGATCACTCGAACCGTGGGCGCCAACCTTCTGCCTTGTGCGCGAAGTTTATACGACGCGTGTTCGGACTGAGTTTCCTCTAGCTGTTTTCGACCGGCGGAACAAGGGTACTTCTGGCCGGTGAAACGCGAAAATCATCCCGATTCCAGACCGGGCATGCGTCGATGACCTCGAAAAATGGCCGTGAAGTGGTCGGCCAATTCACGTCGGCGTTTTCACGAGTTCGCAACCGGCACGCAAGACTCCTTCTGTGCCATGCCCCGTGAATGTGCCACTGGTCACATCGGTCAGACTAGCGGTCGCCGACGCCGTCCGGGGCGTTATCGATCGCATCCACGGGGCATCCTTGCCTGTGGACCGGGACCCCGGCGGACGATCTTCGGTCCGCCCGTGCAAGGAAGGACGCTCCGATGGGGGAGAAGGTCGCGGCAGGTCGGTTCGACCTGTCCGATCGCCAGCGCTACCGCGAGAAGCTCCGCAGCTGTCTGACGGGCTTGGAGCGGCTCCTGGCGGAGAAGCGGTTCGACCGCCCCAAGAATCTCATGGGGCTGGAGATCGAGTTGAATCTCGCGGGCAGCGACGGCATGCCGAGAATGTTGAATGCGCAAGTCCTCGAACGGATCGCCAGCCGGGACTTCCAAACAGAGCTCGCCATGTTCAATCTGGAAGTGAACATCGCGCCCCACCGATTGGGCGGGCGGGTATTCGACCGGCTCGACGAGGAACTGCGCGCCTCGCTCGCATATGCCGACCGTAAAGCCGGTGAGGTGGACGCGGGCATCGTGATGATCGGCATCCTGCCGACGCTGGACCGGGACGACCTGGTCTCCTCGAACCTTTCCGACGTCGACCGCTACGCATTGCTCAACGAGCAGATCGTGGCCGCGCGCGGCGAGGACTTCACCCTCGACATCGACGGCGTGGAGCGCCTCAGCTGCACGTCCAAGTCCATCGCCCCCGAGGCCGCCTGCACCTCGGTGCAGTTGCACCTGCAGGTCACCCCGGAGCGCTTCGCCGGAGTGTGGAACGCGGCCCAGGCCGTCGCCGCCGCCCAGATCGCCGTCGGCGCCAACTCGCCGTTCCTGTTCGGCCGCGAACTGTGGCGCGAGTCCCGGCCCCCGCTGTTCCAGCAGTCCACCGACACCCGCCCGCCCGAACTCCAGGCCCAGGGGGTACGGCCGCGCACCTGGTTCGGGGAGCGGTGGGTGACGTCGGCCTTCGACCTCTTCGAGGAGAACCTGCGCTACTACCCGGCCCTGCTGCCCCTCTGCGACGACGAGGACCCGCTCGAGGTGCTGGACCGGGGCGGCGTACCCAGCCTCGCCGAGCTCGTCCTGCACAACGGCACCGTCTACCGCTGGAACCGCCCCGTCTACGACATCGCCGACGGCGTCCCCCACCTGCGCGTGGAGAACCGCGTGCTGCCCGCCGGCCCCACCGTCACCGACGTCATCGCCAACGCGGCCTTCTACTACGGGATGGTCCGCGCCCTCGCCGAGGACAGCCGGCCGGTGTGGACCCGGCTGCCCTTCGAGACGGCGGCCGCCAACTTCGACGCCGCCTGCAGGCACGGCATCGACGCCCGCCTCACCTGGCCCCGGCGCGGACGCCTCGGCGGTCTGGGCGAGGTGGACGCGGTCACCCTGGTGCGCGACGAACTGCTGCCGCTCGCCGCGGCCGGGCTGGACGCCTGGGGGATCGAGCCCGCCGACCGCGACCGGTACCTCGGCGTGATCGAGGAGCGGTGCCGGCGCCGGATGAACGGTGCGACCTGGCAGGCCGCGACCTTCCACCGGGCCCTGGAGCTGGGGCTCGGCCGCGAGGCCGCGCTGGCCGCCACCACCCGTCGCTACCGGGAGCTGACGGCGCAGGGGGAGCCCGTGCACACCTGGCCGGTGGGACTGCCGGAACCGGTTCCCACGGGCTGACCCGCGGCCGGGCGCACGGCCGCCGCCCTTCATACTGATCGGACCGATCGGTGATGTGGAGGCAGGTGTGCAGGCGGAGGCGGGCCCGGGGGCCGATGCGTATCGTGAGCGAAGGCCCTCGCGGACGACGCTCCGTGACGAGACACTGCTCGTGCTCGCGCTGTCGCTCGGCGCGAGCGGGGTGTCGGCCCTGATCAGTTTCGTCGGTTCGGTCACCGAACCGGGCGGCCTGAAGGACCAGGCGGCCACCCTCAACGCCTCGGCCGCGCCGGGCCGCCCCTGGCTGGACCTCGCCTGGCAGCTCTTCGGGATCGCCACGGCGCTCGTCCCCGTCGCGCTGGTCGCGCACCTCCTGCTGCGCGAGGGCGCGGGGCTGCGCACCCTGGGCTTCGACGGCACCCGTCCCTGGTCCGACCTCGGCCGCGGAGCGGCGGTCGCGGCGGTCATCGGCAGCAGCGGCATCGCCTTCTACCTGGCCGCACGCGGCCTCGGCTTCAACCTGACCGTGGTGCCCGAGGCGCTGCCCGAGGTGTGGTGGAAGCATCCCGTCCTGATCCTCTCGGCGCTGCAGAACTCGGTCCTCGAAGAGGTCGTCGTGGTCGGCTATCTGCTGCGCCGGCTCGATCAGCTGGGCTGGTCCCCGGGCGCGGCGCTGCTGGGCAGTTCGGTGCTGCGCGGCTCGTACCACCTGTACCAGGGCATCGGCGGCTTCATCGGGAACATGGTGATGGGGGTGGTCTTCGTGTACCTCTACCGGCGCTGGGGCCGGGTCGGGCCGCTGGTGGTCGCGCACACGCTGCTCGACGTCGGGGCGTTCGTGGGATACGCCCTGCTGGCCGGCAGGGTGGACTGGCTGCCGACGGCGTGAGACCGCGGCGAAGGGACGTACGGCCGTACCGCACGCCCCTTTCGCCGTACCGGGTTCAGACCAGCAGGTCGCCCTCGATGACCGTCACGGCCCGCCCGTTCAGCAGGGTGCGCCCGCCGCGCACCTCGGTGCGGACGCGGCCGGAGCGCGGTGAGGCCTGCAGGCCGGTGAGGCCGGGGCGGCCGAGACGCTCCGACCAGTACGGGGCCAGGGCGGTGTGCGCGCTGCCGGTGACCGGGTCCTCGTCGATGCCGACGTTGGGGAAGAAGCAGCGGGAGACGAAGTCGTAGCCCAGGGCGGGGTTCTCGGCGCGGGCGGTGGCGATGACGCCGCGCTCGGAGTGGGCGGCCAGGGCCTTGAGGTCGGGTCGCAGGGCGTGGACGGTCCGCTCGTCGGCGACCTCGACGAGCAGGTCCCCGACGTCCGGCCCGGTGTCGAACGCCGTGAGCGGCCGGGCGCCCAGCGCCTCGGCGAGGCCCTCGGGAACGTCGGCCACGGTCAGCGGGGCGGTGGGGAAGTCCAGGGTGATGGTGCCGTCCTCGCCGGGCGTGGCGACCAGGACGCCGCTGCGGGTGGCGAACCGCACCGGGCCCCGGTGTGCGCCGGTGGTGTGCAGGACGTGCGCGGCGGCCAGCGTCGCGTGGCCGCACATCGCGACCTCGGTGGCGGGCGTGAACCAGCGCAGTGCCCAGTCGGCCTCGCCGCCCGCGGGGAGCGGGTGCGCGAAGGCCGTCTCGGCGTGATTGACCTCCAGGGCGACGTTCTGCAGCCAGGGATCGTCCGGGAAGGCGTCCAGCAGCAGTACTCCGGCGGGGTTGCCGGCGAAGGGCCGGTCGGTGAAGGCGTCGACGATTCGAATCCGCATGCCCCGACGGTAAGGGCCGGGCGAAGCCGCAGGCCTTCGGGGCACACCTCCCGCGGCCCGACGCGGACGGCCGGTACCCGCTCGGCGTGAGACGCCCTGATCCCCTTCGTGGGGAGGGGATCCCGGGCCGGGGCGCCCGCTTCCCGTGGGGCGCCGGGACGCTTCCCACCGGGGACGCCCGGACCGCCGGCCTCCCGCCGCCGGCCTCCCGCCGCCGGCCGCGGGCGCGCCGTCGAGGCGTTCGGGCGTGCCCGGACCGGCCTCGTCGGGCTGTTCGCCCGGCCCGAGTCGCCGTCCAGTCGGTGAGACAGGTGCCATGGGAGGTGACGCTCCTGTCGGGTCCTGTCATCATGTGCCGGTGCCTACCTCTGTCCGTACCCGGAGCGATCGTGGAAGGGGTGTCGGGCTCGGCCTCGCGCTGCTGTCCGCGCTGGCCTTCGGTGGTTCCGGTGTCGCGGCCAAGCCGCTGATCGAGGCGGGTCTCGACCCGCTCCACGTCGTGTGGCTGCGGGTGGCGGGCGCGGCGCTCGTCATGCTGCCGCTGGCGGTGCGCCACCGGGGACTCCTGCGCCGCAGGCCCGCGCTGCTCGCCGGGTTCGGCCTGTTCGCCGTGGCCGGCGTCCAGGCCTGCTACTTCGCCGCCCTCTCCCGCATCCCCGTCGGGGTCGCCCTGCTGGTCGAGTACCTGGCGCCCGCGCTGGTGCTCGGCTGGGTGCGGTTCGTGCAGCGGCGGCCGGTGACCCGGGCCGCCGCGGTCGGCGTGGTCCTGGCGGTGGGCGGACTCGCCTGCGTCGTGGAGGTGTGGGCGGGCCTCGGATTCGACGTCCTCGGCCTGCTGCTCGCGCTCGGCGCGGCCTGTTGCCAGGTCGGCTACTTCGTCCTCTCCGACCAGGGCGGCGACGACGAGGAGGCCCCCGACCCGCTCGGGGTGATCGCCCACGGACTGCTGGCCGGCGCCGCCGTCCTCACCGTCGTCGCCCGGCCCTGGTCCATGGACTGGTCCGTGCTCACCGGCAGCGCGGAGATGAACGGCACCCAGGTCGCCGCCCCCGTGCTGCTGGCCTGGATCGTCCTCGTCGCCACGGTCGTCGCCTACGTCACCGGCGTGCTCTCGGTGCGCCGGCTCTCGCCGCAGGTCGCGGGTGTCGTGGCCTGTCTCGAGGCGGTCGTCGCCACCGTCCTCGCCTGGGTCCTGCTCGGCGAGCGTCTGTCGGCACCGCAGATCGCGGGCGGCCTGGTCGTCCTCGCGGGAGCCTTCATCGCCCAGACCTCGGCACCGGCGAAGGGCTTCGGGGAACCGGTGGCGAGCGGTGGGCCGGAACGGGAGCTGTCCACGCCGGGAACCACGGCATAGGGTGGTGATCATGCACGCACGCGCACTCGTCCTTCCGCCTCCGGCCGCCTGAGGCGGGCCCTCCGGTACATCCGCCCGGCGTGCCGCCGGGCGTAACGGTGCTGCCCGCAGACGGAGTCCGCGGATCCCGCAGGCCCGGCCCCGACCGGCCCCGGCCCGGGATCCCTTCCCGAACTTCCGCACCCGCGCCGACGCGCGGGGTGCGCGCATCTGCGGAGAGAACACGTGTCGAACGCCGTCTCCGGCCTGCCCGTCGGGCGAGGCCTCCTCTATCTGATCGTCGCCGGTGCCGCCTGGGGCACCGCGGGCGCCGCCGCGTCGCTGGTCTACCGGACCAGCGACATGGGCCCCGTCGCCCTGTCCTTCTGGCGCTGCGCCGCCGGCCTGGTACTGCTGCTCGCCGCCCGGGCGCTGTCCCGCCGGCCCCGGACCGCCCCGGGACCGCTCGGCCGGCGGGTGCTGCGGGCCGGAGCCACCGGCACCGGGCTCGCGGTCTTCCAGACCGCCTACTTCGCGGCCGTCTCCGCCACGGGCCTCGCCGTGGCCACCGTCGTCACCCTCGGCGCCGGTCCCGTGCTGATCGCGCTCGGCGCGCGGCTGGCCATGGGGGAGCGCCTGGGGCGCGGCGGGCTGGCCGCCGTCGTGGGCGCGCTCGCCGGACTCGTCGTGCTCGTCCTCGGCGGCGGGGGCGCGACCGTGGACCCGCGGGGCGTCCTGCTCGCCCTGCTGTCCGCGGCCGGGTACTCGGTGATGACGCTGCTCACCCGCTGGTGGGGACGCGACGGCGGCGTCGACTCCTCCGGCACGACCGTCGGGGCGTTCGCCGTCACCAGCCTGGTGCTGCTGCCGTTCGCCGCGGTCGAGGGACTGGTCCCGCACACCGGCGCGCCCGTCACGCTGCTGTGCCTGCTGGCGTACGTCGCCTCCGTGCCGACGGCGCTCGCGTACGGTCTCTACTTCGCCGGCGCGGCCGTCGTGCGGTCGGCCACCGTGTCCGTGATCATGCTGCTGGAACCGGTGAGCGCGGCGGTGCTCGCGGTCGCCCTGCTCGGCGAGCGGCTCACGGCGGCCACCCTGGCCGGCACCCTGCTGATGCTCGGCTCGGTCGCGGGACTCGCGGTCGGTGAGGCGAGGGGGGCACGGGCCCGCAGGGAGGAGCCGGGCATGGTGCCGGTGTGACGGCGGGGGCCCTCCCGCGCGGGAGGGCCCTCCGGGTCAGGCCGGCCGCCGGCGCAGTACGTGCGCGCGTGCCGCCGCGTCACGCGCGCCGTCCCGGTCCGCCAGCCCGGCCGCGATGCGTCCCCGTACCGCTTCCGACCGCTTGCCCGCGTACTTGAACTTCGCCCGCGCGCCCGTCACCTCGAGCCGGAGTCCGCGGATCCCGGACAGCAGCCTGCCGTACGGCGCCCGGTCCGCCGCCGCCCGCGCGGAGCCGCCCTCCGGCTGGAAGTGGCCGAGCTGGCGGTTGAGGAGCGCGGCCTTCTGCGCCGGATCGTCCACCACGTGGGCGAGACAGCGCAGTTGCACGGACGCGTAGAGGCTCGTCGGGACGCCGTGCTCGGGCGGGGTGCCGGGTTCGGCCTGCCAGGGGCCGGGGACGTACGTGTAGTCGTCGACCACGCTCAGCAGGACCTCCGGGCGCGCCTCGACGGCGGACCAGAGCGGGTTGGGCCGGGCCAGATGGGCGAGGGCCTCGCCGCGCTCCGCGTCGTAGGCGAAGTGCAGGGGCTGGACGTGGGGCGGTTCGCCCGGCGCGCCGTTGACCGCGAGCTGTCCGAAGTCGTGCGCGCCGAGCCATCGCTGCCACTCGTCGTCGTCGCGGGGCGCGTCCCAGGGGTGGATCAGCATCACAGGGCCGCCAGGTAGCCGGGCAGTCCGGTGCCGGGGGCCAGGCCAGGGTCGGCGAGCGGGGCGCCGTAGCCCTTGCGCAGGGGGACGACGCCGGCCCAGTGGGGCAGGGACAGGTCCTCGGGCTCGTCGTTGACGCCGCCGGTGCGGAGCTTGGCGGAGACCTCGTTCAGATCGAGGCGGATGACGGCCGTGGCGGCCAGCTCCTTCTTGCTGGCCGGACGGGAGTCGGCGGCACGGCCCGGTACGACGTGGTCGACCAGGGCGTCGAGGGCCCGGCGCTTCTCCTCCGGGTCGGTCACGTCGTACGCCGGGCCGTGCACCACCACGGAGCGGTAGTTGATCGAGTGGTGGAAGGCCGAGCGGGCCAGCACCAGTGCGTCGACGTGGGTGACGGTCAGGCAGACCGGGAGGCCGGGGCCGGCCTGGCCCGCCGCGCGCAGCGGGCGCGAGCCGGTCGAACCGTGCACGTAGAGGCGCTCGCCGACCCGGCCGTACAGGGTGGGCAGCACCACCGGCGCGCCGTCCCGGACGAAGCCGAGATGGCAGACGTAGCCCTCGTCGAGTATCGCGTGCACCAGGTCCTTGTCGTACGCGGCGCGGTCGGGGGAGCGGGTGGGGACCGTGCGCTCGGTGGGCGGGTAGGTGGCTGCGGGCTGCCGGATCCCCTGCATGGTGTCCTCCATTGCACTAGTGCATAATAGGCTTTGTGCTAGGAGATTATCCGATCAGTGGGCGGCGCGCAGCAGAGATTTCCGCGAGCATCGAGCGCGCGGTGGGTGAAGGGACGCTGGGGCCGGGCGAACTGCTTCCCCCCATGCGGGAGTTGGCGGAGCGGCTCGGGGTGAACCCGAACACCGTCGCCGCCGCGTACCGGACGCTGCGGGAGCGCGGGGTCATCGAGACCGCGGGCCGGCGGGGGAGCCGGGTGCGGTCCAAGCCGGCCACCACCGCGCGTGACCTCATCCGGGTGGAGGTCCCGCCGGGGGTGCGGAACCTGTCCGAGGGCAACCCGGACCCCGCGCTGCTGCCCGCCCTGGCCGGGGCGTTCGCGGCGGCGGCCGGGCAGGGCGACCGGGAGCCGGTGCTGTACGGGCAGGAGCCGGTCGAGCCCGGGCTGGCACGGCTGGCGCGGGCCGGGCTGGACGCCGACGGTGTTCCCGACGGGCCCGTCGCCGTCGCGTCGGGCGCGCTGGACGCGATGGAGCGCGTGCTCACGGCGCACCTCAGGGCCGGGGACGCGGTCGCGGTGGAGGACCCGGGGTGGGGGAGCCTGCTGGACCTGGTCCCGGCGCTGGGGCTGCGGACCGTCCCCGTCGGGGTCGACGACGAGGGCCCGCTCCCCGACGACGTGCGGACGGCGCTGGCGGGCGGCGCGCGTGCGCTGATCGTCACCGACCGCGCGCAGAACCCGACCGGCGCCGCGCTGAGCGCCGCACGCGCGCGTGCCCTGCGCTCGGTGCTCGCCGGCCACCCGGAGACGCTGCTCATCGAGGACGACCACGGGCACCACATCGTCGACCTGCCGCTGCACCCCCTCGCGGGGACGACCCGCAGCTGGGCCTTCGTGCGCTCGGCGGCCAAGGCGTACGGCCCCGACCTGCGGCTCGCGGTGCTCACCGGGGACGCGGTCACCCTCGACCGGGTACGCGGACGGCAGCGGCTCGGGCCGGGCTGGGTCAGCAGGATCGTCCAGCGCGCGGTGGTGCGGCTGTGGAGCGACGGCGCGGTGGACCCGGCGGCCGTGGCCGCGCGGTACGGACGGCGCCGGGACGCGCTGACCGGGGCGCTGGCCCGGCGCGGGATCGCGGCGCACGGGCGCAGCGGCATGAACGTGTGGGTGCCGGTCCCCGACGAGACCGGCGCCGTCGCCCGGCTGCTGCACGCCGGCTGGGCGGTCGCCCCCGGCGCCCGCTTCCGCATGAACGCGCCGCCGGGCATCCGCGTCACCGTCTCGACGCTCGCCGAGGACGAGATCGAGCCGCTCTCCGAGGCGATCGCCGCGGCGGTCGGGCCCGCCGGGGGGCCGGTGCGGACGTATGCCTGAGGCGGGGGCGGACCGCCGGGCGGGGCGGGCGGGGGCCGGGGGGCGGCCACGCGGGCCGCCCGTTGCGCCGCTGCCGGGGCTACGCCCGCCGCTTCGGCCTCACCTGGGTCAGTGCCGCGCCCGCCAGGACGATCACCGCGCCCACCGGTGTCGACCAGGTCAACGTCTCGCCGAGGAGGACGATGCCGGCCGCGGCGGCGATCACCGGGACGAAGTAGGTGACCATCTGGCCGGTCGTCGGGCCGACCTCGGCGACCAGGCCGTACTGGACGAGCACGGCCAGGCCGGTGCCCAGCGTGCCCAGCGCGGCGACCGCCAGCAGCGGGCCGACGGCGAAGCGGGTCGGCAGTGTGGTGAACAGCGGGGTGACGACGGCCAGCTGGGCCGTGGCCAGCAGCAGCTGGCCGCCGGTCAGGGACAGGTTCGAGTGGCTGCTGCCCGCCAGGGCGCGGCGGACGTAGATCCAGCCGACGGGATAGCTCAGCGAGGCCAGCAGGGCCAGCACCGTGCCGCGTGCGTCCAGGCCCTGGAAGCCCTGCCAGGCGCCCAGCACGGTGAGCACTCCGAGGAAGCCGAGGCCGAGCCCCGCCACCCGCACCCGGGTCGGCCGGTCCTCGGAGAGCGCCACCAGCGACAGCGCCATGCCCCACAGCGGCGAGGTCGCGTTGCAGATGCCGGCCAGCGTGGACGGGATGGTCAGCTCCGCGAAGGCGAACAGCGAGAACGGCAGGGCGTTCAGCAGGAACCCGGCGACCGCGAGATGGCCCCAGGTGCGCGCACCGCGCGGCAGCCGCTCCCGCCGTACCGCCATCGCGATCGCCAGGACGGCGGTGCCGAAGGCCAGCCGGCCGAGGGTGACCTGGAAGGGGGCGTAGCCCTGGGTGCCGACCTTGATGAGGAGGAAGCTGAATCCCCAGATCAGGGAGAGCGCGCCGAAACGCAGCCGCCAGTCCAGGCGGGGACGGGTGCGCTCCGGGGCGGGGCCGGCCGGGGCCGGCGCGGTGGTGGCGGTGACGCTGCTCATGGACGCAACGATGGAGGACGGTCATCTCGTAGCACAATCGAGATTTCGCACGGGGTATCTCGTAGCATCGCTTACATGTTGAACCTGGAGCGCCTGCGCACCCTCGACGCCCTCGCCCGGCACGGCTCGGTCAGCGGCGCGGCCGAGGGGCTGCACATCACGACCTCGGCCGTCTCGCAGCAGATGTCCAAGCTGGAGCGCGAGGTCGGCCAGCGGCTGCTGGCCAGGAACGGGCGGGGCGTCCGGCTCACGGACGCGGGCCGGCTGCTCGCCGAGCACGCGGCGCGCATCCTCTCCCAGGTCGAGCTCGCCCAGTCCGACCTGGAGGCGCAGCGCGGACAGGTGGCCGGCGAGCTGCGCGTCTCGGCGTTCCCGACCGCCGCGCGGGGACTGTTCCCGGCCGCGCTCGCGGAGCTGCGCGCACGGCATCCCGCACTGCGCGTGCGCTCCCGGGAGCTGGAACCGGAGCAGGGCGTCCGGGGAGTGGTGCGCGGGGACCTCGATCTCGCGGTGGTGCTCGACTGGTACAACAAGCCGATGCCGCTGCCCGACGGTCTGGTCAAGGCACCGCTGCTCGACGACCCGGCCGACGCGGCGCTCCCGGCCGGCCACCGGCTGGCCGGCCGGGACGAGGTGGACCTCGCCGAGTTCGCCGAGGACGAGTGGATCACCTGGGGCGAGGGCGAGTTCTGCCACGAGTGGCTGATGTTCACCCTGCGCTCCAAGGGCATCGAGCCGGTCGTCGGCCACCGCGCCGCCGAGAGCCACACCCAGCTCGGCCTGGTCGCCGCGGGACTCGGCGTCTGCATCGCCCCGCTGCTCGGCCGCGACCCGCTGCCCGACGGAGTGGTGACCGTCCCGCTCCGGCAGCGCGTACGACGGCACGTCTTCGTCGTCTGGCGCGCGGACGCCGACCGCCGCCCGTCGATCCGGGCGGCGGTGCAGGCACTGCGGGCGGCGGGGGAGCGGGTCGGGGAGGGCGTGAAGGACTAGGACGGCGCCGACAGCTTCCTGAAGTCCCAGGACACGATCTTCTCCGGGGTCAGGCGCAGCCAGGCGTGCCGCCCGTCGTGGGGCATCTCGTCCAGGCCGAAGTTCTTGCGGGCGAACAGCGTCTCCGGAACGTCGAGCCGCGCGCACAGTTCGCCGGTGCGCGGGACCTCGCCCACGAACTCCACCCGCCCGGACAGTTCGGCGCCGCGCAGCTCGTCGTACTCCTCGCCCGTGTCGACCACGATCGCCACCCGCGGGTCCCGCCGCAGATCCGCCCAGCGTCTGCTGCGCACCACGGAGTACAGCCACAGCGAGGTGCCGTCCCAGGCGAACCAGAGCGTGCTGACGTGCGGTGCGCCGTCGGCGGACACCGTGGCGACCCGGCAGGTGCGCTGGACGGTGAGGAAGTCGTCCAGCTCACCGGGGGTCATCATGATCCTCCGGCCCCGGCGCTGCGTGGCGGTCATACGGCCCCTCCGTCCCTCGTGTCGTGCCCGGCGCCGGCGGTTCAGGCGAGGGTGATCGAGTCCCCGCTCACCGTGATCTCCACGGCGGGCAGCGGCCTGGTCGCCGGGCCGCTCTGCACGCTGCCGTCGCTGATGGAGAAGTTGCTGTCGTGACAGGGGCAGTTGATGACCCCGTCGGCGACGCTCTTCACCGCGCACCCCTGGTGGGTGCAGGTCGCCGAGAACGCCTTGAACTCGCCCGCCGTCGGCTGGGTGACGACCACCTTACGGTCGGCGAAGACCTTTCCGCCGCCCTCGGGGATGTCGGCGGTCGAGGCGAGCGGGTCGGCGCCGGCGTCCCCGCCGCCGTCCGGACTCCCGCCGCTCGTGCCGTCGTCGTCCGACGGGCCGCCGGCGGAGCCGGAGTCCACGGAGGAGCCCGAGGCGTCGTCGGAGCCTCCGCACGCGGTCAGCGCGACGGCGAGGCCCGCCGCTCCGACTGCCGCCACGACGGTCCGACGGGCGGGTCCCGCGAGGGCGCCGTGCGGCTCGAGCGGGTCCGGGAGGCCGGGGGAGGGCTGGAGCGGTGCGCTGGTCATGCCGGTGTTCCTTCCGGGGGCGTGATCTGGGGAGGTACGTGATCCGGGGAGAGGTACGGGCGGCGGGCCCACGCCGTTCATGCGATGCCCAGAGCCTGGCCCGCCCGCGGTCGGACGGGCGTAAACCACAGCTGTCGTTCCGCTGTCGGGCCCGGGCCGCTTCCCCCGGGCCGCCTCCGACGTGCGGTGACACGCAAGTAGCCTGGGGCGATGCTCAAGGAAGTCATCGCGACCCGTTTCATCGCGCCGCTGCGTGAGGGCGGCTCGCTGCCGGGACTCGTCGAGGCCGACGACCTCAACACCTACGTCCTGAAGTTCACCGGCGCCGGACAGGGCCGCAAGACGCTGGTCGCCGAGGTCGTCTGCGGGGAACTCGCCCGCCGGCTGGGGCTCAGGGTGCCCCGCCTGGTCACCGTCGGGCTCGACCCCGTGCTCGGGCTCGGGGAGCCCGAGCAGGAGGTGCAGCAGCTGCTGAAGTCCAGCGGCGGCACCAACCTCGGCATGGACTTCCTCTCCGGCGCCCTCGGTTTCGATCCGCTCGCCTTCGAGGTGAGTCCCGAGGAGGCCGGACGGATCGTCTGGTTCGACGCGCTGGTGAACAACGTCGACCGCTCCTGGCGCAACCCCAACATGCTCCGCTGGCGCGGCGAGCTGTGGCTCATCGACCACGGCGCGACCATGATCTGGCACCACAACTGGCCCGGCGCCGAGGCCTCCGCCGCCCGCCCCTACGACGCCTCCGACCACGCCCTGAAGTCCTGCGCGCCGGACATCGCGTCCGCCGCGGCCCGGTTCGCACCGCGGATCACCGAGGAACTGCTCGCCGAGGTCACCGCGGAGATCCCCGACACCTGGCTGACCGGCGAGCCCGGCTTCGACACCCCGGACGACCTCCGGTCGGCCTACGCGCGACCGCTGATCGCCCGCGCGGCCACCGTCCACCGGCACATCCACGGCCTCGAGGGGGACCGGTGAACGACCGGCACGTCTTCGAGTACGCGCTGCTGAGGGTCGTACCGCGCATCGAACGCGGTGAGTGCGTCAACGCCGGGGTGCTCGTGTACTGCCGGCCCAAGGCGTTCGTCGCGGCCCGCACCCACCTCGACGAGGCACGGCTGCTGGCCCTCGATCCGGAGGCCGACCTGCCCGGCGTACGGGCCGCGCTGCGCGCCGTCGAGAACGTCTGCGCGGGCGGGGACGCGGCGGGGCAGGCGGCGCGGGACGACGCCGGGCGGCGCTTCCGCTGGCTGATCGCGCCCCGGTCCACCGTCGTCCAGCCCGGCCCCGTGCACACCGGGCTCACCGTCGATCCGGAGGCGGAGGTGCGGCGGCTGCTCGACCTGCTCGTGCGCTGACCGCGGCGGCCCACGGTCCGTCAGGTCCGGCGGCGCCTCACCAGCTGCCCGCCCACGAGCACGGCGCCGGCCACGAACGTCGCGCCGATGCCCAGGTCCCAGTCGCTCGGCCCGGACTCCGACGAGCCGCCCAGCCCGCCCCGGACCCCGCGCGTCGGGGTGACGGAGCCGGGGGCCGTGGGCGCGGCGGACGTCCTGGTGGGGGCCGGGGACCCCGTCGTCGGCGGGTTGGTGGGAACCGCGGTCCGGGTGGGAACCGCGGTCCGGGTGGGCGTGGCGGTCCGGGTGGGCGTGGCGGGCGGCCCCGGGGGGCGCGGGGGGGGCCGGGGCGGGGGGGCCGGGGCGGGGCGGGGAGGGGGGGGCGGTGGTGCGCGCCG
>NZ_JBEORT010000083.1:0-30697 GCF_040302425.1 Streptomyces sp. NPDC126497 | reverse complement strand
GGCCACCGCGCCCGGCTTCCGGCGCCGTCCCGCGACGCGGGGCGCGGGGCGCCGCCTGCTGCCCGGCGGGTTCCGGACGCGGGGCCTAGCGCACCAGGCCCCACCGGAACCCGAGCGCCACCGCGTGGGCCCGGTCCGACGCGCCGAGCTTCTTGAAGAGCCGGCGCGCGTGCGTCTTGACCGTGTCCTCGGAGAGGAACAGCTCGCGGCCGATCTCGGCGTTGGAGCGGCCGTGGCTCATGCCCTCGAGGACCTGGATCTCCCGCGCGGTGAGCGTGGGCGCCGCCCCCATCTCGGCGGAGCGCAGCCGACGCGGGGCGAGCCGCCAGGTCGGGTCGGCGAGCGCCTGCGTGACCGTGGCCCGCAGCTCCGCGCGGGAGGCGTCCTTGTGCAGATAGCCCCGCGCGCCCGCGGCCACCGCGAGCGCCACGCCGTCGAGGTCCTCGGCGACCGTGAGCATGATGATGCGCGCTCCCGGGTCGGCCGACAGCAGCCGCCGGACCGTCTCGACGCCGCCCAGGCCGGGCATGCGTACATCCATCAGAATCAGGTCCGAGCGGTCGGCACCCCAGCGGCGGAGGACTTCCTCGCCGTTGGCAGCCGTCGTCACGCGCTCGACGCCGGGCACGGTCGCGACCGCGCGGCGGAGCGCCTCTCGGGCAAGCGGGGAGTCGTCGCAGACAAGGACGGAAGTCATGGCCGTCCTCCGCAGCTGATGCGCGTCACCTTGAGCCTCCAGGCTGGTACGAAATCGTCACCTGTGCGGTCGACCGTCTCGGACGCCCGCCCGAGCGCTTGTTCCTTCAACCGCCTCGCACTCTCAACGACGGTCACTCGAAAGAGTTACGGGGCCGTCTGCCATCTTCGGCACTCTACGTGAGGAGACGGACACGGTGGAGATACGCACGGCGGACCCCCGGACTTTCACCACGACTCATGCCCCATTCAGCCCCTTTTCTTCCCCTTCATTGGTGTCTGGGACTAGATTCGCAATGAGTCATATTTTCATCTCCTTGGACCGTAGTTGTACGGTCATGGGCACCGGATCCGCCCAGAACGGCTGCAAGGGGTTACGCAATGGCAGATTTCTCCCGCCTTCCCGGACCGAACGCGGACCTGTGGGACTGGCAGCTCCTGGCCGCCTGCCGGGGGGTGGACAGCTCCCTCTTCTTCCACCCCGAGGGTGAGCGCGGGGCGGCCCGGAGCGCTCGCGAGAACTCGGCCAAGGAGGTCTGCATGAGGTGCCCGGTGCGCGCCGAGTGCGCCGCACACGCGCTGGCGGTACGCGAACCGTACGGCGTGTGGGGCGGACTGACCGAGGACGAGCGCGAGGAGCTGATGGGACGGGCACGCAACCGGCTGGTGTCCACCTCCGGCGGGCACGCCTCCTCGAACAACTGAAGGAACGTTTCTTCAGACAGCACCGACACACCGGGGGCGCGCAGGCGTGCTCCCATTTCGTCACGGAGAGTGATCAACCGCCCCCCCCCGCGCGCGGTGACCGCGCGTCCGGGACCCCTTCCTACCGGGCGGCCGCTCCGGCCAGCTTCTCCAACGTCGCGGCGACCGCCGGCACCTGGGCCAGGTCCGGGAGGGTGAGCGCGACGATCTCCCGGCGCACGGCGGGTTCCAGCGCCACGGTGCGCACGCCCCGGGGCCGTACCGACTCGACGGCCAGCTGGGGCAGTACCGCGACCCCCAGTCCGGCGCCGACCAGCCCGGCGACGGCCGGATAGTCGTCGGTCGCGAAGTCGATGCGCGGGGTGAAGCCGGCCGTCTCGCACACCTCGACCAACTGGCCCCGGCACCGCGGGCAGCCGGCGATCCACGGCTCGTCGGCGAGTTCGCCTATGGCGACCGACTCCGCGCGGGCGAGCCGGTGCCGCTCGGGCACCAGCCCCACCAGCCGGTCCGACAGCAGCGGCCGTACCACGAGGTCGTCCCACTCCTCGGCGCCCGCCGCCCCCTCGTACCGGAAGGCGAGGGTCAGGTCGCAGTCGCCCTCGCGCAGCATCTCCACGGAGCGGGGCGGTTCGGCCTCCTCCAGGGAGACCCGGGTACCGGGGTGGGCTTCGCGCAGGGCGGCGAGGGCCGTGGGGACGAGCGTGGAACTGCCGCTGGGGAAGGAGACGAGCCGGACCCGGCCCGCCCGGAGCCCGGCGATGGCGGCGACCTCCTCCTCGGCCGCGGTCAGCCCGGCGATGATCCCGGCCGCGTGCCGCACCAGCGCCTCCCCGGCCTGCGTCAGGCGCATCTCACGGCCGCTGCGGATGAGCAGGGGCGTGCCGACGGACGCCTCCAGGGCCTTCATCTGCTGGCTGACGGCGGGCTGGGTGCAGCCCAGCTCCCGGGCCGCCGCGGAGAAGGAGCCGGTGGTGGCCACGGCGCGCAGCACGCGGAGGTGACGGGCTTCGATCACCCCTCAAGGATAAGCAGAGCTTTGACACCGCGTCGCATGATGCGTCGACGCTTTGACGTCCATCGCATACCGTGCGGGTCATGAAGCTTCTGTCTGTGAACCTGGGTCGTCCCGAGGCCGTGCCGTACACGGACCAGCGCGACGGTGTGACCGGCATCGACAAGCGCCCCGTGGACGGGCCGGTGCGCGTGGCGGCGCCGGGGCCGAAGGGGGTCGGCGGGAGCGGTCTGGCCGGGGACGCCGTGTGCGAGACGCGGCACCACGGCGGGGACGACCAGGCGGTGTACGCCGTGGCCCGCGAGGACCTCGACGAGTGGGAGCGCACCCTGGGGCGCCCGCTGGCGAACGGCTCGTTCGGCGAGAACCTCACCACCGAGGGGATCGACGTCTCCGGCGCCCTGATCGGTGAGCGCTGGGCCGTCGGTCCCGAGGCGGTGCTGGAGGTGACCTCCGGGCGCATCCCCTGCCGCACCTTCCAGGGCCACCTGGGCGAGAAGGGCTGGGTGAAGCGGTTCACGGAGCGGGGTGCGCCGGGGGCCTACTTCCGGGTGATCCGGCCCGGTGAGATATGCGCGGGCGACGCCGTGCGGATCGTGCACCGGCCGGAGCACGGGGTGACGGTCGCGCTGCAGTTCCGCGCGGCGACGACCGAGCGGACGCTGCTGCCCCGGCTGCTGGCGGCGGGCGAGGCGCTGCATCCGGAGGTACTGGCGACGGCGCGGACGTACGTGGAGAAGTACGGGGCGCGTTCGACGGCCTGACGTCGTGTCCATGGGATGACACGAAGCGGACGGCCCCGCTCCGGGTAACTACTCTTGCGCCATGACAACGGCTCTGATTACGGGATCGACGGCTGGGCTCGGTGCCGCGTTCGCGCGGCGGCTGGCGGCCGACGGACACGATCTGGTGCTGGTCGCCCGCGACACCGTCCGGCTGCGCGAACAGGCGACCGAGCTGCACGACCGTCACGGCATCGAGGCGGAGGTGCTGACCGCCGACCTGGCCGAGGACCAGGGCATCGAGGCGGTGGCCGACCGCCTCGGCGACCCGAAGAACCCCGTCGACCTGCTGGTCAACAACGCCGGCTTCGGCCACCGGGGCCGTTACCTCGAGGTCCCCATGGCCGACGAGCTGCGGATGCTCAAGGTGCACTGCGAGGCGGTGCTCCGGCTGACGTCGGCGGCGGTGGGGGCGATGCGCGGGCGCGGGCGCGGAGCCGTCGTGAACGTCGCCTCGACCGCCGCGTTCGTGCCGCGCGGCACCTACGGGGCGTCCAAGGCGTGGGTCGTGCAGTTCACCCAGGGCGCGGCGCAGGACCTGGCGGGCCACGGCGTGCGGCTGATGGCGCTGTGCCCCGGTTTCGTGCGCACCGAGTTCCACGCGCGGGCCGGGATGGGCACGGACAACATCCCGAACTGGATGTGGCTGGACGCGGACAAGGTCGCCGCGGCGGCGCTCGCCGACCTGGCCCGGGGCAAGTCGCTGTCGATCCCGGATCCGCGCTACAAGGCGCTGATGGGGGCGGCGAAGCTGGTCCCGCGCGGACTGCTGGGCGGGCTCTCGTCACGGACGGGCCGGAAGTACGGGCCCCGGTAGGAGCGGCCCGGCGGGCCCGCGGTCACGGCGGGACGGAGCCCGCCCCCCGGGAGAAAATGGGTGCTGACAGACCGGACCCGGGGCCGGAGGCGGGCGTCATGACCTTCGTACAGCTCATCGACTGCTGGACCAGCCGGTTCGAGGGGATGGACCGGCTCATGGACCAGTGGGTCGAGCAGACCAGGGGGAGGCGGACGGCGACGCACGCACGCGGTGGTCGGCAAGGACCGCGCGGACACGTCGCACGTCGTCGAGATCGTGGAGTTCCCGTCGTACGAGGAGGCGGTGCGGAGCTCGGGGCTGCCGGAGACCGACCGGATCTTCCGGGAGATGTCGGCCCTCTGCGAGGGTGCGCCGACCTTCACGGACCTGGACGTGGTGTGCGACGCGCGGCTGAACGCGGACTCCCGCGGCGCTTCTTCGAGGTGGTCGCCGCCGCGGACGACCTGTCCCCGATGACGGGCCTGGTCGAGGAGCACTACCGCGACCACGATCCGGCCAACGAGCAGGACGTCATCGGGCTCGACCACTTCCGGCGCGAGATGGACGTGTGGCGCGGCGGCTTCGACTTCGCGTTCCGCGTCGAGGACCAGATCGCCCAGGGGGACCGGGTGTGCACCCGCTGGAGCTGGGAGGGCACCCACAAGGGCGACTTCCTCGGCGTCCCGGCCACGGGGAGGAGGGTGGCCATGACGGGCACGACCGTCTTCCGCTTCGGCGACAACGGGAAGATCGTCGAGGGCTGGTGGCAGTACGACCGGCTGGGGCTGATGATGCGGCTGGGGGCGCTGGAGCCGACGGACGTCCGAGCCGCTCCGCACCCGGACGCCCGGCTCCGGGCCGCGTCGTCGACGACGGCGCCGGCACCCGCGCGGAGCCCGCCCCGAGGCCGGGCCGCGAGCGGTCCCCGCGTCATGAGGCCCCCACCGGTGGCGGGGGCCTCATGAGGCGGTGCGGGAGGGCGGCAGTGCCGGCGCGCTACGCCAGCGGCGACTGCCACCACCCGAAGTAGCCCCAGCCGCCCACCGCGGCGATCAGCCACAGCAGCAGCGCCAAGGAGATCCGGAGCTCCAGGTGGCGGCCCGCCCTGACGTCGAGCCCCGACCGGTCGAGCCGGAAGTCCCAGGCGGGCGTCTCCGGAGCGGGGCCGTCGCAGGTCCCGCACCTGTCGACGCCGCCCCCGCCCCGCTTCCTCTTCGCGTCCATCTCCCGCACCGTCCTCTCGTCGTGTCCCACCCGGACCCTATAACTCTACCTAGGTTGTGTACAAGGTAGGTAGATCATCGGGAGGGTGCGCCGCCGGGCAATTCGGCGGAGGCGACATAAGCCATGGACAAGGTAGGTAGAGTTAGGGATATGAGTGGATTCCGAATGACCAAGCAGACCGAGCTGGTCCTCAGGGAGCTGCTCCGGAACCCGACGCGAGCCCACTACGGGCTGGCAATCGGCCAGGCGGTGGGACTGCAGAGCGGGACCATCCAGCCCATCCTGGCCAGGCTCGGACGAGCGGGGATACTGGAGAGCTTCTGGGAGGACCCGGACGAGCACGCCGCGAGCACCCCACCCCGACCGCGACGCCGCTACTACCGGTTCACCACGGACGGCGCGGAGCAGGCCCGGGTGGCCCTGGCCCTGGCCCTGGCCCGCACCAGCAGAGGCGGGTCGGTGAAGCCCGGCCAGGCCGCCCCCACTCCCGTCACGGACTGATCGGACTGCACATCGATGGTCACCGCTCTCGCCGCCGCCGTCCTGTCCGTCTCGGCGGCCTCGGCCCTGCTCCTCGCCCTGCTGATAGCGGTGCGCGGAGGGAAGTCGACGACACGAATGATCAAACTGCTGTTCACGCTGCTGCCCGAGGAGCTCGACGCGTTCCTGGGACGGGTGGGCGAGCGGCTCGTGGCCCTGTGGCGGGCCGGCCGTGAGGGAAGGCGCGACGGGGGAAGGCCCGCCCCCCGCCACAGGGACACCCGGGTGGGCATCAGGCTGCGCCTCATCGGCGCCTTCTACCCCGCCGACGAGAAATGGCGCCTCGAGGAGGCGATGAACCACCGCAACGAGGTGCGGCGCGACGCCGGTGCGCCACGGTTCTCCTACCTGGCCGCTTTCGCGGGGGCGTGCAGGATGCGCTGGGAGGCGTGGACGGACCCCAAGCGGCAGGTCGACTGAGAGCGGGCGGTGGCGCGAGGGGAGAGCGGCCGCACCGGGCCCCCACGATCGTGGGGGCCCTTCGCGTTGCGGCGCACGCCGAGATCTTCATGCCCATGCCATTCGGCTATGTGCCGAATGGCATGGGCATAATGGAGGTGGCATCTCGGCATGGGCTTTCAGTGTATGGCGGACGGGGTACCGGGTACGCGCACGACGGAAGGAGCGGCGATGACACCCCTTGTTGATCCCAGCCTCAACAGGCGAAAGCTGCGCATCGCGCTGCGCGGGGCCCGGGAGGACGCCGGCCTCACGCAGCGCGAGGCGGCGGAGCGCGTGGAGTGGTCCCTGTCCAAACTGGTCCGGGTGGAGAACGGCACGGTGAGCGTCTCCGTGACCGACCTGCGCGCCCTGGTCCAGGTCTACGGCATCACCGATCCGGCCGTGGTCGAGGAACTGGAGGCCGCGGCCCGCGGAAGCAAGGGGCCCAGCTGGTGGTCCAGCTTCCACGACGTCGTCAATCCGCCGTTCGCCCAGTACCTGGGGTACGAGACCGCGGCGGTCAGCCTGGCCACGTACCACCCGATCGTGGTTCCGGGGCATCTGCAGACCCGCCGCTACGCGGAGGAGCTCCTGCGCCCCCGGGTCCGCGACCGCGAGCGGCTCGCCCGCGTGGTGGACCTCAGGATGAAGCGCCAGGAGCGGATGTTCGGGGGCGACGGCCCCCGGGAGACGCTGTTCCTCCTCGACGAGGCCGCGGTCCGGCGCCGGGTCGGCGGCGACGCGGTCATGGCCGGGCAGCTCCAGCAGTTGCTGGACTTCGCGGAGCGGCCCGGCGTCACCCTGCGCGTCCTGCCCTTCGAGGCGGGCGCCCACTACAGCACTCTCGGCAGCTTCGTCCTGCTCGGTTTCACCGACGACAAGGATCTGCTGTACCTGGAGTACGCCACCGGCAACATGACCGGGGGCGAGGACTCCGAACTGCTGGAGCACTACCAGGAGTGCCTGGGGGAGATCTCGCGCCTGGCCCTCGACACGTCGGAGTCACTCGGTCTGATCGGCCGCGTCAAGCAGGACCTGGCCGGAGCCTGACCGGGCCCGGACCCGCGGAACCGGCACGAGCAGGGGGAGGATCGAGGTGACGGGAGCAGCGTGGCGGCGCCTGCGGGAGCTGCTCGTCTCCGGAAGAGGGCAGGACCGTACGGACTCGGCCGACGAGTCCGCGGAGGAGGACGGAGGGACGTCCGGCCGGCCGGCGGAGCCCGACCCCGTGCCTCACGCCCCCGTTCCGCCGGGGTCCGTGGAGCGGATCGTCGGTTGTTTCGCCGTGCTCATCGCCCTGTTCGCACTGAGCGCGCCGTTCGTCGTGTTCATGATAGTCAGCGGCTCTTGGGACATCTCGGGGCGGACCGTCGCCCGGACCGCGGCCAGCCTGGTGGTCGCCATGCTCGCCGCCGCACTCGCCTGGCGGGCCGGGAGCGCATGGCAACGGGGGAGGAAGGGCCCTACCGGGGCGACCCCGCCCGTGGAACGTACGGAAGACGATCAGAACTCGGTGGGGAAGCCGTGACGGAGTAGCGTCCGCACCACAGGCCCGCGCTCACCGAAATGGCGAGCAGCACGGCCACCCACAGCACCCGCTTCGCCACCAGGCTCTCCACCAGGAGGGACGTGGCGGCCGCGGTGCTCGTGGCCACCGCTCCCACGGCGAGCAGGAAGAACGCGGGGGGCGCGACGCCGACGGAGCGGGACCGGCCCTCGCCCTCGAGCCTTCGCACTGCAGACTTCCCGATGCCCATCACAGCCCCCGCTTTCTGCCGTCCGCCCGAAAGGATGTCATGCGTCCCCTGGTTCTCCGCGCGCGACAGCGCTGAGGAAGCCCGTCCAGGCGAGGGCGGTGAAGCGCAGCACGGTCGCGGCCGGCCGCTTCGAGTCGCGCGCGAGGACGTGCCTCGCGAGTACGGCCACTTCCACACATTCCGACTCGTTGCCGCAGGCACTGCTTCTACGCCATAAGGGTCGCCCCTCATGAACCACCGCGGTCTCCCCCGATCCCCCAAGCTGCCCGAAATGGTGCCCGTCAAGCGTAGTGGCCGAGCGACCGCGGCCGCAGGCGAGTGCCGAAATCTCTGCCTTCACCTTTGCCATTGGTGCCCGGACGACCACGAAGAGCTACCCGGACTTCAGGTTAGGCCCTGCTCACCCCGGGTGCCATACGGGAACCGGCCCATCCGGGGTACGCCGGTGCTCACGCGCAACCGCCGGGCGCCGACCGTGTACCGGTCACCTCGTCCCCGGCTCCCGCCCCGAGAGCACCGCGAAGGTGCCCTCGGGGCTCACCGGGTGGACGCCGTGGTCCGCGCCCGAGCGCGCAAGCGCGGCGGTCGCGAGCCCCAGGTGGATCCCCGGCATGCCCGCGGAGCTGAGCATCCGGCCATCCAGTGCCGACGGGTCGTAGGAGCCCCAGGGGCTTCCCCGCGCACGCGTTCCGGGAGGCGCGGGTGGTGACGGTGCGGGAACTCGCCGGATGACGTGAGCGCACGGCGGCCGGGCACGGGACGCGGCGGAACGCACGGACGGCACTCCGGGGCTTTCGGGCCTCCGTCGGGCCGGGCCGCCGTGGTGCCGCGCCAGGGACGGCGCGGAGAAGGCGGTGGGGCTGCCCGCCTAGTCGCCTCCCCCTCCGCCTCCGCCGCCGTCGCCGCCCCCGTCACCACCACTGCTCCCGCCCCCGTCACCGCCGTCTCCCCCGTCGCCGCCCCAGCCGTCGCCGCCGCCGGGTTCGTTGTCGTCCCGGCCGCGGCCGAGGTTGCTGAACCAGGGACGGTCCCACAGCTCGCCGTCCACCTCCCCGCCCTCCTCGCGTGAGCGCCGGACGCTGCGGAACCTGGCCAGGCCCGTGGTGTCCCCGAGGCCGAAGGACACGGCGACGGCGTGGGCCACGACGGCGTCCAGCGGGTCGGGGCTCTCGTGGCGCACGTCGGCCAGCGGCAGCAGCACCGTGCCGGACGCGGGCTCCGGCCACCGCGGGGGCCGGGTCAGCAGCGCGACGCGCCGGTCGTCGCGCGACAGCCACGAACTCTCCGCGTCCTTGCGCCGCAGCGTCCAGTGCCGGTCGGGCAGGTGGATCTCGACGCGGCTCTTGGACTTGCGGCGCTTCTTCCGCAGGACGAGTCGCGCGGGGACGTCACCGACGGTCAGGAGCAGACCGCCGTCCGGGGTGTCCGCGTCGGCGTCGAAGCCGTGCGGCGCCCTGAGCCGTACGGCGGGGGCCTGCGGGCCCCAGACGTCCACGCGGACCAGGCGCCGGTCCACGGCGACGGCTATCGGTCCGGCGGGACCCTGCGCGTACCGGCGCGCGATCCACAGCGGCACGCCCTCCGTCCGCGCCCGTGCGGCGAGGGCGGTCACCGCGTCCGGGCCGCCGCACCCGCGGACCGCCAGCTCGCCCAGGGCGCGGGCGAACTCGGCGGCCCGGCGCACCTTCAGGGGTGTGGTGGTGCCGGTCACCCGGGTGACCGGGACGACCCCCCGGCCCTCCGTCACCCGCTCCAGGGGGCGCTCCGTGCCCCCACCGCCGAGCCAGGTCCCACGCAGGAACGCCTCCGCCATGGCGGCGAGGTCCAGCTCCTGGAGCGGCGTCGTCCTGCGTCCCCGGCGCAACCGGTCCTCGGTGAGTTCCACGGTCCGCGCCAGCGGGTTCCACGACTCCTCCGCGTAGAGCACCCGGCCCATCGCCACCCCCTCGTGTCTCTTCCTGATCCTGCGGGCCCCACCCTCACACACCGTCCTCCGGCCCCGCGGACGGGGCGGCCTCCACGGCCCCGGCGCCCCCGGCAGGACGGTGTGGGCCGTGGTGCCCGCCGTGCCGGTCCACCGGTGGGCCGAGGAAGGAACCGGGCCGTCAGTAGCGGTACCGGGCCTTGATGATCACGACTTCCTTCTCGGTGGCCCGGTAGACGAGGCGGTGTTCGTCGTCGATCCGGCGTGACCAATAGCCCGACAGGACGCCCTTCAGCGGCTCCGGCCTGCCGATGCCGGTGAAGGGGTCCCGCTGGATCTCGCCGATCAGGCGAACGAGCTTGCGCGACAGCGTCTTGTCGGCGGCCCGCCGGTACAGGAGGTCCTCCCGCCCGGTGGGACGGAACCGCACGTCCCTCACTCGCCGTCCTCCGCCAGCGCCTCCAGCTCCGCCATGCTCCTGGTGATCACCGGGGTGTCGGCGGCCTCGTCCGCGGCGACGGCCACCATGAGGTGGGCGGCGTTGGCCGGGGAGCGCAGCAGGTAGACGGTCTCCTGCCAGGAACGGAAGTCGTCGGCCGACATCGGTATGGCGTTGCCGCCTCCGGAAGTGATCTCCACGGGCTCATGGTCGTCGTTGACCTGCTGGATCAGCGGGAAAAGCCGGGCCGGGCCTCGCTGACGGTGAGGGACATGCTCCTCCTCCACGGAAACCGGTACGGGAGGGCCGTACCGGCCGAGCGGTACGAGTATCCGGTACCAGTCGCGTGACCTCTTGGTTCCCGGCTTCGGAGAAGATCGCGCGGCACGGCAACCCCGCGCCGTGCGGCGGCGACTTCGGGGTGGTGGACAACGAGGGCCATCGCACATCGAACGAAAGCCGTGACATGCGCAGTACTGGTAACACCGCCCCGCCCGCGGGGCACCGGAGGAAGAACGGCCGGCGCCGCACCGTCCTGATCGGCGCCCTCACCACGTCGCTGGTGGGCGGCGCCGTGGTCGGCGGCGTGCTGATGTCGGCGTCCGCCGCGGAACCGGGCGCGGGCACCTACCGCCTGGTGAACGCGGCGAGCGGGACCTGTCTGGAGGTTCCGTCGGGAAGCACCGGCGACGGGGTGCGGCTGGCCCTGGCGGACTGCGACGGGGGCGCGGACCAGAGCTGGGAACTGGCCGACTCCGGTGACGGCTTCACCGTGACGTCCTCCGCCACCGGCCTGTGCGCGGGCGTCCAGGGCGACGCGGTCTCCGCCGGGAAGGCCGTGCAGCAGCAGACCTGCGACGAGGGCTCCTCCCAGGTCTGGAAGGTGAGTGCCGTCGGCGACGCCTACCACCTGGTCAACGCGCACAGCGGGAAGTGCCTGAACCCCAAGGACGGCCTGCTCCAGCAGAACTCCTGCGACAAGGCAGCCGGCAAGACCTGGACCCTGCGGGAGGTGAACGGCTCGACGCCTCCGGCGACTCCGACGGCGAGCGCGCCCGCCTCCCCCACCGCGCCCGCCTCCCCCACCGCGCCCGCCGGTACCACCGCGCCCGCGGACGACGAGCCGGCCGGTGACACCGCGTTCGCCTCCTGGCCCACCGCCACCGACGAGCAGCCCGTCTCCTCGACCATCGAGGTGAAGGGCGTGTACGACGGGTCCCTGAAGCGCTTCCACGGCTCGGGCGAGCTCGGCGGCAGCGGCCAGGACGAGGGCCAGGACCCGTTGTTCAAGCTCGCCGACGGCGCGACGCTGAAGAACGTGATCCTGGGTACGCCCGCCGCCGACGGCGTGCACTGCTCGGGCAGCTGCACCCTGGTCAACGTGTGGTGGGAGGACGTCGGCGAGGACGCCGCCAGCTTCAAGGGCAAGTCCTCCTCGGCGGCCTACGTCGTCGACGGCGGCGGTGCCCGCAAGGCCGACGACAAGGTCTTCCAGCACAACGGCGCCGGCACCCTGACGATCAGGAACTTCCAGGTGTCCGACTTCGGCAAGCTCTACCGTTCGTGCGGCAACTGCGGGACCCAGTACCAGCGCCACGTCGTGATCGACGACGTCCTGGTCACGAGCCCGGGCAAGGTCCTCGCCGGGGTCAACGCCAACTACGGTGACACCGCGACCCTCTCGGGCGTGACGATCGTCGGCGACGGCAAGAAGAAGCTCGTCCTCTGCGAGCGCTTCCAGGGCAACGACAGCGGTGACGAGCCGACCTCGCTCGGCAGCGGTCCCGACGGCAAGGCCTGCGTCTACCGGGACTCCGACGTGACGTACCAGTAGGGACGCCCACAGGGCGAGGGCCCGGCACCGCCGAACAGCGGCGGTACCGGGCCCTCGTCGTACTGCGAGCGGATCGCTCAGTGGGCGTGGCCGTGACCGTGGCCCGCGGCGGCCGGCTCTTCCTCTTCCTTCTTCTCGACGACCAGGGTCTCGGTCGTCAGCAGCAGGGAGGCGATGGAGGCGGCGTTCTCCAGGGCGGAGCGGGTCACCTTGACCGGGTCGATGACGCCGGCCTTGACCAGGTCGCCGTACTCGCCGGTGGCGGCGTTGTAGCCGCTGCCCTTCTCGAGCTCGGCGACCTTGGAGACGATGACGTAGCCCTCGAGGCCGGCGTTCTCGGCGATCCAGCGCAGCGGCTCGACGGCGGCCTTGCGGACCACGGAGACACCGGTGGCCTCGTCGCCGGTCTTGTCGAGGTTGCCCTCGAGGACCTTGACGGCGTGGACCAGCGCGGAGCCACCACCGGAGACGATGCCCTCCTCGACCGCGGCGCGGGTCGCGGAGATGGCGTCCTCCAGACGGTGCTTCTTCTCCTTCAGCTCCACCTCGGTGGCGGCGCCGACCTTGATGACGCACACGCCGCCGGCCAGCTTCGCGAGGCGCTCCTGGAGCTTCTCGCGGTCCCAGTCGGAGTCGGTGGTCTCGATCTCGGCCTTGATCTGGCCGACGCGGCCCTGCACGTCCTCCTTGTTCCCGGCACCGTCGACGATCGTGGTGTCGTCCTTGGTGACGGTGACGCGGCGGGCGGAGCCGAGCACGTCCAGGCCGACCTGGTCGAGCTTGAGGCCGACCTCCTCGGAGACGACCGTGGCGCCGGTGAGGACGGCCATGTCCTGCAGCATCGCCTTGCGGCGGTCGCCGAAGCCGGGGGCCTTCACCGCGACCGCGTTGAAGGTGCCGCGGATCTTGTTGACGACCAGGGTCGACAGGGCCTCGCCCTCGACGTCCTCGGCGATGATCAGCAGCGGCTTGGAGGCGTTGGCCTGGATGACCTTCTCCAGCAGCGGCAGCAGCTCCGCGATGGAGGAGATCTTGCCCTGGGTGATGAGGATCTGGGGCTCGTCGAGGACGGCCTCCATGCGCTCCTGGTCCGTCACGAAGTACGGCGACAGGTAGCCCTTGTCGAAGGCCATGCCCTCGGTGAAGTCCAGCTCCAGACCGAAGGTGTTGGACTCCTCGACGGTGATGACGCCGTCCTTGCCGACCTTGTCCATCGCCTCGGCGATGAGCTCGCCGACCTGCTGGTCCTGGGCGGACAGGGCGGCGACGGCGGCGATGTCGGACTTCTCGTCGATCGGGCGGGCCGAGGCGAGCAGGTCCTCGGAGACCGCGGCGACGGCGGCGTCGATGCCCTTCTTCAGCAGCGCCGGGGAGGCGCCGGCGGCGACGTTCTTCAGGCCCTCGCGGACCAGCGCCTGGGCCAGCACGGTGGCGGTGGTGGTGCCGTCGCCCGCGATGTCGTTGGTCTTGGTCGCCACCTCCTTCACCAGCTGCGCGCCGAGGTTCTCGTACGGGTCCTCGATCTCGACCTCGCGGGCGATCGTGACACCGTCGTTGGTGATGGTGGGGGCGCCGAACTTCTTGTCGATGACGACGTTGCGGCCCTTCGGGCCGATCGTCACCTTCACCGTGTCGGCAAGCTTGTTGACGCCGCGCTCGAGGGCGCGACGGGCGTCCTCGTCGAACTTCAGGATCTTCGCCATGGCAGCGGGAGCCCTCTCGGAAATCTGGGTGAAATCACTGCGCCCCGGGCGCCCGGCTTCTTATCGGATGCTGGGGCCAGGGGCGCAGTGGTTCGAGCAAAAAGTGCTTGCTACGAGGTCGGGTTGTCCGGGGCGGCCCCGGGGTTCCCTTACTTCTCGACGATCGCGAGGACGTCGCGGGCCGAGAGGACGAGGTACTCCTCGCCGTTGTACTTGACCTCGGTGCCGCCGTACTTGCTGTACAGAACGACGTCGCCGACCTTCACGTCGAGCTCGACGCGCTTGCCGTCCTCGAACCGGCCCGGGCCGATGGCCAGGACGACGCCCTCCTGGGGCTTCTCCTTGGCGGTGTCCGGAATGACCAGGCCCGAAGCCGTGGTCTGCTCGGCGTCGAGCGGCTGGACCACGATGCGGTCCTCGAGCGGCTTGATGGCAACCTTGGAGCTGGCGGTCGTCACGATCCGACCTCCCCCTTCGGAGATCTCACGGGGTTAACTGTCTGAGGTGGCGACCAGGTCGATCCGTCGTCGCGGGTGCCGGACCTGCCCGTCGCGTGTTTGGCACTCTCCAGGGGGGAGTGCCAGACCTGAGACTATGACTGCGATTAGCACTCGGTCAAGCGGAGTGCCAATTGCCTGCGGCGCGTCGCGGGGTGGGCGCGCCGCCGTCACCCTTGCGGGCAGCCGGTGGTGCCGCGGTGACCGTCCACCGGGGCCGCCGCCCCGGGCCCCCGCTCCGGCCCCCGACGGGCCCGGTCCTCACACGCCGGACGGGCCGGGGGGTGAGCGGTGCTCGCCGGGCACCGCCGACGGGCCGGTTCGTTCGACGTGGTCCTCCAGCCTCCCCACCGTCAGCCCCCGTTCCTCCAGCTCCCCCAGCAGCCGGGTGGTCCGTTCCGCCAACGACAGCGGCGGGGCCTCCCCCGACGGCACGGCGATGATGTCGCCGGGGTTCAGGCGGTGGGGGCCGTCGGCGTAGGTGAGGTGGCCGTCGGGTTCCAGGGTGACCCGCCACAGGACCACCGCCGCGATGCCGCAGTCCGCGGCGGCCCGCAGGGTGGTGGTGTCGTACGCGCCGTAGGGCGGGCGGAAGAGGCGGGGGCGGACGCCGAAGCGGGACCTGAGCTTGCGCTGCTGACCGCAGATCTCGGCGCGCTGGCCGGCGTAGGGCAGACCGCGCAGGGCGGAGTGGTCGAGGGTGTGGTTCTGCAGGCTCGCGCCGACCGCGCGCAGGCGGGCGAAGTGGGCGTACCCGGGGCCCACCACGCTGTCCGTGAGGAACAGGCTGACGGGGAGCCGGCGCTCGCGCACCAGGTCGATGAAGCGGGGGTCGCGTTCGGCGCCGTCGTCGTAGGTGAGGAAGACGACCCGGTCGCGGGTGGGGACGTGGTCGACGACGGGCGGGAGGGCGCCGGCCTCCGGCGCCGGACCGGCTCCGGGCGACCGCCCCGCCCCGTCCCCCGCCCCGTCCCCCGTGCCGCCCGACGGTCCGCATCCGGTGATCACGGCCAGCAGGGCGACGGCGCCCGCCAGGAGGCGGGCCCTCACAGGTAGTCCTCCAGGCGGGCCACCGCGTACCCCTCCGCCGTGGCCTTGTCCAGGAAGCGGCGGATCATGTCCGGCATCGTGCCCTTCCAGTCCTCGCGGCCCCGGAAGTGGCTGAGGACGATGTCGCCGGGGCGCAGCTCGCGGTCCCACTCGCGGTACTCCCAGCGGTCGACGAAGACCTCCTCGTTCCAGAGCGGGACGTGGGTGATCCCGCAGGCCTTGGCGGCGCGCAGGGTGGCCTTGTCGTAGTTGCCGTAGGGCGGGCGGAAGAGGACGGGGCGCTCGCCGTAGCGCTCCTCGATGACCTCCTGCATGCCGCAGATCTCGCGCTTCTGTCGGGCGTAGGACAGGGCCGGCAGGTAGGGGTGGTGGAGGGTGTGGTTGTGCAGGGCGACGTTCCGGTCCCGCATCTCCTTGAAGTAGCCGTAGTCCTCCTTGACCAGGTAGTCGCTGAGGAAGGCGCTGTACGGGATCCTCAGCTCGCTCATCATCCGCAGGAACGCCGGGTCCTTCTCGGCGCCGTCGTCGATGGTGAGGAAGAGGACCTTCTCGTCGGTGGGGACGGTGGTGAAGACCGGGGGGAGTCCCAGCCGCCGGTGGCCGTCGACCTCGAAGCCGTCGCGGGTGGTGATCCCGGGCTTCTCCGCCGGGGGCGGCGGGGCCGGCAGGGGCACCTTCCGCAGTCCCCAGCGGCGCGCGGCGGCGACCCGCGCGGTGTGCGCCGCGCGCAGCTTGGTGGCGTAGGCGTCGAGCGCGCGGGCCGGGGGCGCCTTCAGGGGCTGCTGGCCGGCCGCCGGTTCGGCCCGGGCGCCGCCACCGCCCGGCCCGCAGCCCGCGGCGATGGAGGCGAGAGCGAGTGCCGCGAGACCGATCCGCACACCACCCATGGGCCTCTTTTTATCCTTTTGTCCTACTACTCGCATGGCGCTGGATCCTCGCAGCCGGACGGCCCCGTCCCGGCCCGACACCGCGGCCGGAGGCGCACGGTCCACCGACTGGCCCACAATGAGGCGGTGAACGACCTCGCCCCCCTCCTCACCCCCGAAGGCCGCGCCCTCCTCGACGAGGTGCGCGACACCGATCCGGCGCACGAACTCGCCGTCGCGACCCGGCTGCGCCGCGAACACCCCGCCGGCCTGGTGTCGGCGGCGCTGGGCCAGGCACGGCTGCGGCAGCGGGCGGTGGCGAAGTTCGGGGTTCAGGACGCGCGGCGGATGTTCTTCACGCCGAACGGGGTGGAGCAGTCGACCCGGGCGAGCGTGGCGGCCTACCGGGCCGGGTGCCTCCGGGCGAAGGGGGTGCGGTCCGTCGCCGACCTGTGCTGCGGGATCGGCGGCGACGCGATCGCGTTCGCCCGCGCCGGAATCCGGGTGCTGGCCGTCGACCGGGACCCGCTGACCTGCGAGACGGCCCGCGCCAACGCCGACGCGCTCGGCCTCGCCGACCTGATCGAGGTGCGCGAGGCCGACGTGACGGAGGTGGACACGGCCGGATACGACGCCGTCTTCGTCGACCCCGCCCGGCGCTCCTCCGGGCGCGGCCGGATCTTCGATCCGGAGGCCTACTCCCCTCCCCTGTCCTGGGCGGTGTCCGCCGCGCTCGGGGCGCCGCTGGGCCTGCTGAAGATCGCGCCCGGCATTCCGCACGAGGCGATCCCCCCGGAGGCGACCGCCGAGTGGGTCTCGGACGGCGGGGACGTGAAGGAGGCCGTGCTGTGGTTCGGCCCGGACGTGACGCCGGGGGCGCGGCGGGCGACGCTGCTGCCCGCCGTCGCCGGCCTCTGCGCGACGCCCGGGACCATGCTCCCGGACCCCGGCGTCCGGCCGGTGGGGCGGTACCTGTACGAGCCGGACGGCGCCGTCATCCGCGCCCACCTGGTCGCCGAGGTGGCCGAGGAGGTGGAGGGCGGGCTGATCGACCCGACCATCGCCTACGTCACCGCCGACGAGGCGCACGACACGCCGTACGCCACCGTCTACGAGATCACCGACGTGCTCCCGTTCAACGTCAAGAAACTGAAGGCGCTGCTGCGCGAGCGCCGGGTCGGCACGCTGACGGTGAAGAAGCGCGGCTCGGCCGTCGAACCGGAGGAACTGCGCCGCAAGGTCCTGCCCAAGCCGCACGGCCCCGCATCCGTCACGGTCTTCCTGACCCGCGTCGCCGGCGCCCCGACGATGCTGCTGGGGCACCCGGTGCGCTGAGCGGCCGGACCGGGCCGGCTCAGGACGCGACGACCTCCTTGCCGATCGCGAAACCCTTGACCGGCCCCTCCGGGATCACCGCGTCGGTGCCGTAGGGGACCCGGTGCTCGTCCGCGTACCTCCCCTTCTTCCGGTCGGGGGACGTCAGGACGAGCACCGCCCCGTCGTCGTCGAAGTCGTCGACGACCACGTACACCGGGATCCCGGCCCGGGCGTACTCGCGGCCCTTGCGGACCCGGTCGCGCTGGAGGTTGCGGTGGCCCGGCGAGGCGACCTCGACGATCACCTTCACTCCGGCGGCGTCGACGCCGAGACCGTCCTCGTCCGGGATCCCGTCGAGATCGAGCGGAGCCACGAAGAGGTCGGGGACCCAGGCTTTCTGACGGTGGATGACATCGCCGTCATGATGTGCCGCGTAGCCACTGCCTGCCAGATGCGTGTCCAGCGCCCTGCGGAGACGGCCGATGAGCACGGTATGACGACGGCGACCGGTGGGCGACACCTCGATGGCCCCTTCGATGATCTCGGCCCGGTAGCCCTCGGGGAGATCCACGGCCTTCCACGCCTGCCACAGGACCTCGTCCGGATCGGAAGCCGGCTCGGAAACAGGCTCGTCCACCACCACCGGGGCCGCCTCTTCCGCGAGAGCGGTCATCGAGGAGCACCTCCTCCTTCACGTGTGGGCGCGGGCGCCACTGCGGCACAAGCGACACGGTGACGCTACGGGCCCGGGGTCCGGGGCAGGCCGGAACCGATGCCGATCAGCCGAACAGGTGATCACCTCATCGCAGCGACGCCCACAGCTCCCCCGCCTCCGGCTCGTCCGCCACCACCCGGTTGCGGTCCCAGGGGGCCGGGACGACCGGCATGGTGAGGGTCGTGACACCGTCGGCCGGGAGGTCCCGCAGGCTCTGGGCGAGGCGCGTCAGTTCGCCGAGCGAGTCGAGGCCGGTGTCGGTGGTGAGGCTGTCGGTGACGGTGTCGGCGACCCGGTACAGCCGGGCGGGGCTGGTCAGCAGGTCCTCGTCCGCGGCCTGCTCCAGCAGTGCCTTCACCAGCTGGTGCTGGAGCCCTATGCGGTCGAGGTCGCTGCCGTCGCCGATGTCGTACCGGGTGCGGGCCAGGGCGAGGGCTTCCGTGCCGTCGAGGTGGTGGGTGCCGGCGTCCAGGGTGAGGTGACTGCGGTCGTCGTCGATGTCCTCCCCGGTGGTGACGGTGACTCCGCCGAGCGCGTCCACCAGACGGGCGAAGCCGGCGAAGTCGATCTCGACGTAGTGGTCCATGCGGACGTCCGTGAGCGACTCGACGGTCTTCACCGCGCACACCGGCCCGCCCACCTCGTACGCGCTGTTGAACATCACCCCGGAGGCCGCCCGGGTCGACTCCCCGTCCCCCAGCGGGCAGGAGGGCCGGTCGACGAGGGTGTCGCGCGGGATGCTGACCACCGTCGCGGTGCTCCGGCCGGCGTCGAGGTGGACGACCATGGCGGTGTCGGACCGGGCGCCGCCGCTGTCGCCGCCGCCGAGCTCCTGGTTCTCCTCGCCGCTGCGCGAGTCGGAGCCGAGCACCAGGATGTTCAGGGACCCGGTCGGCAGGGGCGCGGCCGTGGTGGACGCGTCCGGGGACGGCGTGGTCGCGGCCCTGGCGGGACGGTCGCCGCCCAGGGCGCTGTCGATGTCGACGCCGTCGATGTTGTCGTTGAGCCGCCAGTACGTCCAGCCGGCCGCTCCGACGCCCAGGACCAGCAGGCCGGCCAGCGTCAGCCCCGTGATCCTCAGCGCCCTCGTCCGCCGGCCCGGCCGTATGCCCGCGCCCCCGGCCCCGGCCCCGGCCCCGGCCCCGTCGCTCCCGGTTCCGCCGCTCTTCTCATGTCCCCTCACAGAGAGGAACGTAAGTCCGAATTATGACGAGCAGCGCCCCCCGGGCAGTTTTCTTGTGAAATTCTCAGACGTCCGGCGGTTCGAAAATTTCGGCCCGGCTCACGCCCCCGAGGGCGCCGCCGTGCTGCTGCGCACCACCAGACTCGTCGCCAGTTCCACCCGGGTGGCCGCCGGGTCCTCGTCCCCGCCCAGATCGAGGACCAGCCTGGCCGCCGCCTCCGCCATCTCCGTCAGCGGCTGCCGCACGGTCGTCAGCGGCGGTCCCACCCAGCGGGCCACCGGGAGGTCGTCGAACCCGACCACGCTCAGGTCCTCCGGGATCCGCAGCCCGAGCTCGCGCGCGGCCTCGTAGACCCCGAGGGCCTGGAGGTCGTTGCCGGCGAAGACCGCGGTGGGCCGGTCCTCGCGGTTCAGCAGGGCCAGGCCCTGGCGGTAGCCGGCGTCGTGGTGGAAGTCCCCGGGCATGATCAGCGCGGGGTCGACCGGCAGCCCGGCGGTCTCCAGGGCGGCCCGGTAGCCGTCGACGCGGGCGCGGCTGCACATCATCTGCACGGGACCGCTGATCGCGCCGATCCGGGTGTGTCCCAGCTCGACCAGGTGCCGGGTCGCGGCGAGCCCGCCCTGCCAGTTGGTCGCGCCGATGGAGGGCACGTCGGTGCCCGGGTCGCCGGCCGGGTCCATCACCACGAACGGGATGGAGCGGCTGGTCAGCAGGGCCCGCCCGGACCCGTCGAGGCCGGACAGCACGAGGATGACGCCGTGCGGGCGGCGCGCGGCGACCTGGTCGGCCCAGGTGCGTCCGGGCGTGAGCCGGCCCGCGCTCTCGGAGAGGACGACGCTGAGCCCCGCGTCCCGGGCCACGTTCTCCACGCCCCGGATGACCTCCATCGCCCAGGCGCTCTCCAGCTCGTGGAAGACCAGGTCGATCAGGGGCGAGCGGGTGGCCTCGGCGCGTCGGCGCCGGTAGCCGTGGGCGCGCAGCAGCCCTTCGACCCGGCTCCGGGTGGCGGGGGCGACGTCGGCGCGGCCGTTGAGGACCTTCGAAACAGTCGGGGCTGAGACACCGGCCTCGCGGGCGATCTCGGCGAGGGTCGCCGTCCGGGCGCTGCGGCCTTGCGTCCGGGTTTCGGCGGGCTGCGGGGAAGTCATGGCCGCGATCGTAACCCTGCAGGCCCAGTTGACGAAGACCTACGGAACGCGTGGGCATCGGAACATTCGCCGACACGTCCGAAACGTTCGCCGAGATCCGTGTGCGGGGACCGTCGGCGCCGGGTTCAGCCGGCGCCGAGCGACTCGAACCGCCAGCGGTGCACCGGGCGGGTGGTCAGCTCCCCGTCCGGTTCCGGGAGTTCGGGGAGGTCCGCGTCGTACGGGGCGTCCCACCAGGTGACGACCAGGACCCGGTCCTGCGGGGCGCGGAGGGTCTCGCGGCGGACCGGGGTCCCGTCGAGCGGCTGCGCGCGGGCCCAGGCCAGCAGGTCCGCGCCCCGGCCGGGGACCGCCCGGGCCTCCCACATCAGGGCGACGGTCATGAGTACAGGTTGTCCTTGGCGGTCTCGTGCACGTGGTCGTGCGTGTGCGGGGCGCCCGGCACGTGCGGGTCCGTCACCGGGAGGGAGGAGTCGGCCGACAGGTCCCAGTCCGAGGCCGGACGGTTCCGGGCGACCATCTCCGCGCCCAGTGCCGCCACCATCGCGCCGTTGTCCGTGCACAGCTTGGGGCGCGGCACGCGCAGCCGGATGCCGGCCGCCTCGCAGCGCTCCTGGGCCAGGGCCCGCAGCCGGGAGTTGGCGGCCACGCCGCCGCCGATCATCAGGTGGTCGACGCCCTCGTCCTTGCAGGCCCGTACCGCCTTGCGGGTGAGCACGTCCACGACCGCCTCCTGGAAGGAGGCCGACACGTCGCGCACCGGGACCTCCTCGCCCGCCGCCCGCTTCGCCTCGATCCAGCGGGCCACCGCCGTCTTCAGCCCGGAGAAGGAGAAGTCGTACGCCGGGTCGCGCGGGCCGGTCAGGCCGCGCGGGAACGCGATCGCGTCCGGGTCGCCCTCGCGCGCGTACCGGTCGATGACCGGGCCGCCGGGGAAGCCCAGGTTCAGCACCCGGGCGATCTTGTCGAAGGCCTCGCCGGCCGCGTCGTCGATGGTCGCGCCGAGGGGGCGGACGTCGGAGGTGATGTCCGTGGAGAGCAGGAGGGAGGAGTGGCCTCCGGAGACCAGCAGCGCCATCGTCGGCTCGGGCAGCGCGCCGTGCTCCAGCTGGTCGACGCAGATGTGCGAGGCGAGGTGGTTGACGCCGTAGAGGGGCTTGCCGAGGGCGTAGGCGTACGCCTTCGCCGCCGAGACGCCGACCAGCAGCGCGCCGGCGAGCCCGGGTCCGGCGGTGACGGCGACGCCGTCGAGGTCGCGGGCGCCGACGCCCGCCTCCTTCAGCGCGCGCTCGATGGTGGGGACCATCGCCTCCAGGTGGGCGCGGCTCGCCACCTCCGGGACGACGCCGCCGAAGCGGGCGTGCTCGTCGACGCTGGAGGCGACGGCGTCCGCCAGCAGGGTGGTCCCGCGCACGACGCCGACGCCGGTCTCGTCGCAGGAGGTCTCGATCCCCAGTACCAGGGGTTCGTCAGCCATGGGTCTCGGTTCCTTGTACGCCGTTCCCGGGGTTGTCCGGGTTCACAGAGGTGGACGGGTCGGTCAGCCGCATCACCAGGGCGTCCACGTTCCCCGGCTGGTAGTAGCCGCGCCGGACGCCGATGGTCTCGAAGCCGAAGCGCTCGTAGAGCTTCTGGGCGCGGACGTTGTCCACCCGGCACTCCAGCAGCACCTCGGCGCACTCGAAGGCGGTCGCCGCCCGCAGCAGTTCGGTCAGCAGTCGCGAGCCGAGGCCGGTGCCCCAGTGGTCCCGGGTGACGGCGATGGTCTGCACGTCGGCCGCCCGGCCGCCGTCACCGTCCCGGTCGCCGTCCCGGCCGTCGTCGCCGTCGGACTCCGCGCCGGAGACGGTCAGGCCCGCGTAGCCGACGATCCGGTCGCCCTCCTGGGCGACGACGTAGCGCCGGGTCGCCCCGGGTCCGCGCGCGTGGGCCAGCTCGGACCAGAACATCCCGCGCGACCAGGCGTCCTCCGGGAACAGGTCCCGCTCCAGCTCCAGTACGGAGTCGATGTCCCACCAGCGCATCTCGCGCAGCACGGCCGTCTCGGTTCCCGTCACTTGGGGGTGACCACCTTGTAGTTCTTGGGGACCTGGGCATCGGGCCGGCGCAGGTACAGCGGCCGGGGCGCGGGCAGTTCCTCGCCCGCCGCGAGCCGCTCGGCGGCCAGCCGGGCGAGGGCGGCGGCGCTCACGTGCTCGGGCTCGTGCGCCCTGGGGAAGGTGTCCGGGTACAGCAGGGCGCCGGCGCCGACCGCGGGCAGGCCCTCGACCTGCGCGGCGATGGCGGCGGGCCGGTCCACGGCGGGCTCGGTGAGGCGGGTGCGGGAGTCGGCGTAGCGCGCCCAGTAGACCTCCTTGCGGCGGGCGTCGGTCGCCACGACGAAGGGGCCCTCCAGGTCGGCGGCGTAGGCCAGGCCGTCCAGCGTGCACACACCGTGCACGGGGACGCCGAGCGCGAGTCCGAAGGTGTCCGCGGTCATCAGGCCGACCCGCAGCCCGGTGTACGGGCCGGGTCCGACGCCGGCGACGATCCCGGTGACGGCGTCCAGCCGCAGGCCTGCCTCGGCGAGCACCCGGTCGACCGCCGGGAGCAGCAGCTCGCCGTGGCGGCGGGCGTCCACCTGGCTCGACGAGGCGATGACGTCGTGGCCGTCGTGCAGCGCGACGGTGACGGCGGGGGTGGCGGTATCCAGAGCGAGCAAGAGCACGCAAACAGCCTACGGCTCCCGCGCCCCGGCCACGGCCGCACGGGTCGGCCGGTCACGTACTGCTACCGTCGCGACGGCGTGCGTACACAACCGTGCAGAACGGGACAGAGGTGACGGCCGTGGCAGGAACCAGCTCGGCGATGGTGGCGGGGCTGACCGCGGCGGCCCTCGCGACGGTCGGCTACCTCGGCCACCGGGCGGCGGTGACCGTCCCGGCCGGACTGCGCCCTCCGGCGTCCGGCACCGCGGCCGCCCACGAGGCGCTCCGGAGCGGGAGCCACCCCGCCGCCCTGCCCGCGCGGTCGGGGACGGGCGAGCGGGTCGTGTACGCGCTGGGCGACGACCGGGTGTGGCTGGTCGGGGAGGACGGCGCGGTGCGGCGCACCTTCGGGGTCGTCCCCGGGACGGTGGACCCGGAGCCGGGCACCTACCGGGTCACGTCCCGGTCCGCGGCGGTCACCGGGTCGGACGGCGTCCCGGTCGAGCACGTGGTGCGGTTCGCGTCCGTCGACGGCACGGCGATCGGGTTCAGCGCGGCGGTCGACGGTTCGGCGCCGCGGCTCGACCCGCGGGAGCGGACGGGCGGCATCCGCGAGACCCGCGCGGACGGTGCGGCACTGTGGGGGTTCGCGACGACCGGGCGGAAGGTCGTCGTCGTCCGGTGAGCCCCGGCGCGCGCGTCCCGGCCGGATCGCGTGAACGGGGACCGCACATTCCGACAAGACGTCGGCACGATGTTGCGTTCGGCGTCCCGGGCGTGGTCACATGGTATCCAGCCCGCGGTTAGGTCTACCTAACCACGTCCGCCCCCGTCCTTCAGGAGGCGTCCATGCCGGCCCACCAGAGCGCCCGCCGGACCACGGCGCAGTCGCGGCCCCAGCCGGTCCCCGGAATCCCGATGCGCGACCTGCTGGCGGCCTGCGCCGCGGCCGCCGCGGTCTCCACCCCGCCCCGCGCACCGGAACCCCGGCCCTGCGAACCGGCGGAGGACCACCGCGAGGCCGCGTAGCCCGTGGCCCCGCCCGGCGGGACGGTCAGGCCGACAGCACGGTCAGGTCCGCCGCCGCCCAGCGCCCGCCCAGGCCGGTCAGGGTCACCCGGCGCACCTCGTCCGCGGTGTCGCCGACCGCCCGGTGGATGACGACCTGGAGCCGGTCCTCGGTCAGCTCCTCGACCTTGCCCTCGCCCCACTCCACGACGATCACCGACTCCGGCAGCGAGACGTCGAGGTCGAGGTCCTCCATCTCGTCCAGACCGCCGGACAGCCGGTACGCGTCGACGTGGACCAGCGGCGGGCCGTCCCCCAGGGACGGGTGCACCCGGGCGATCACGAACGTCGGCGAGGTCACCGCGCCCCGCACGCCGAGCCCCTCGCCGAGCCCCCGGGTCAGCGTCGTCTTGCCCGCGCCGAGTTCGCCCGAGAGCAGGACCAGGTCACCGGCCCGCAGCAGCTTGGCGAGCCTGCGTCCCAGTTCGCGCATCTGCTCGGGGGAGGTGACGGTCAGCTCCACGGGGTTCGCGGGCGGCGTCGGTTCAGCCGGGGTGTGCGGTGCTGCTTCCATGACCCCCAACCGTAGCCCCTGCGGGCACCGCGCCCGCGCGGACGAGCAGGTCGGCGAGGCGGTCGGTGACCACCTCCGGGTGCTCCAGCATCACCAGGTGCCCGGCGTCCGGGACCAGCACCAGCTCCGCGTCCGGGAGCAGACCGGCGATCGCCTCGCTGTGCTCGCTCGGCGTCACCAGGTCCCGCACCCCGGCCAGCACCAGCACCGGCAGGGACGCGAAGTGGGCGAGGGCCTCGGTCTTGTCGTGGTCGTTGAACGCCGGGTAGTACTCGGCGACCACGTCGATCGGCGTGCCCTCGATCATCCGCTCGGCGAACCGGGCGACCGCCGGGTCCACGTCACGGGACGCGAACGAGTACCGCTTGATCACCCCGGCGAACAGGTCCGCGGTGGCCCGGCGCCCCCGCTCCACCAGCTCGGCCCGCTGCCCCAGCGCCTTCAGCACCCCCGGCAGCACCCGCCGCACCGCGTTGACGCCGGCCACCGGGAGGCCGAAGTTGACCTCGCCGAGCCGTCCCGACGACGTGCCGACCAGGGCGACGCCCACGACCCGCTCCCGGATCAGCTCCGGGTACTGGTCGGCGAGGGCCATCACCGTCATCCCGCCCATGGAGTGGCCGACCAGCACCAGCGGCCCCTCGGGCGCCGCCGCGTCGATGACGGCCTTCAGGTCCCGCCCCAGCTGCTCGATGGTGACCGGCTCGCCCCGCTCCGCCTGCGCCGCGCCCCGTGCCGAGCGGCCGTGGCTGCGCTGGTCCCAGTGCACGGTCCGTACGACGCCCCGCAGCGCGGCCCGCTGGAAGTGCCAGGAGTCCTGGCTGAGGCAGTAGCCGTGGCTGAAGACGACGGTGACCGGGGCGGGGGCCCGGCGGCCGAAGAGCCGGCGCCTGCGTCCCGGGGCCGCGGCCGGATCGGGGTCGACGTCGTCGGTCTCGTAGTACAGCTCGGTGCCGTCGTCGGCGTACGCCTTGCCGGGCGTGCCGCGCAGCGCGCCGTACGGTCCCGCGGAGTCGAGGGCGAGCCGGGCCTTCTGCCGTATGCCCCGGCCGACCGTCATCCGTTCTATCGCCACGCCCGCGGCGGCCCCGGTGGCGAGCACGCCTATCGCGAGGCCCGCGACACCGGTGGCCCGGCGCCAGCTCCCGCCGGCCGCGGAGGCGGCGGCCTCCGTGATGCCCTCGCTCACCTGCCGTCCCCCTCGTTCCCGTCGCTGCCGTCGTCGACGTAGACGCGCGGGACGCGGGTTCCGATCCGGGTGACGATCTCGTACGCGATGGTCCCGGCCGCCTGCGCCCAGTCCTCGGCGGTGGGCTCACCGCGGTCGCCGGGCCCGAAGAGGACGGCCTCGGTCCCCGGCCCCGGCTCGTCCCCGCCCAGGTCGACGACGAACTGGTCCATCGCGACCCGTCCGGCGACCGTGCGCCACTTGCCCTCGACGAGGACCGGACCGGTGGAGGAGGCGTGGCGGGGGACGCCGTCCGCGTAGCCGAGCGGGACGAGGCCGAGGGTGGTGGCGCCGGGGGTGACGTAGTGGTGGCCGTAGCTGACGCCGTGGCCGCCGGGGACGTGCTTGACCAGGGCCATCGAGGCGGAGAGGGTCATCGCCGGACGCAGTCCGAGGTCGGCGGGGGTGCCGATCGCCGGGCCGGGCGAGACGCCGTACATCGCGATGCCGGGGCGCACCAGGTCGAAGTGGCTCTCGGGGAGGGTGAGGGTGGCGGGCGAGTTGGCGATGTGCCGCACCTCGGGGTCGACGCCCCGCCCCTCCGCGTACGCGACCATCTCCCGGAACCGGGCGAGCTGGGCGGCGACGGAGGGGTGACCGGGCTCGTCGGCGCAGGCGAAGTGGGACCACAGGCCGGTGACCCGCAGCAGCCCCTCCGCCTCGGCGCGCAGCGCGGCGGCGACCAGTTCCGTCCAGTCGTCACCGGGCTGGCAGCCGCCCCGGCCGAGCCCGGTGTCGGCCTTGAGCTGCACCCGCGCGGGCCGTCCGGCGAGCCGGGCCGCCCTGGTGACCTCGTCCAGCGCCCACCTGCCGCTCAGGGACACGTCGAGGCCGGCCTCGACCGCCTCCCGCCAGGGCCCGCCGGGCGTCCACAGCCAGCACATGATCCGTACGTGGTCCGGCACCCCGGCGCCGGGCGCGCGCAGCGCGAGCGCCTCCTGCGGGGTGGCGGTGCCCAGCCAGGTCGCCCCGGCCTCGACGGCCGCCCGGGCGCACGGGACCGCGCCGTGCCCGTAGCCGTCGGCCTTGACCACGGCCATGAAGGCGGCGCCGGGCGCGCGCTCGCGCAGGGCCCGCACGTTGGCCCGCACGGCGGCGAGGTCGATCTCGGCGCGGGCCCGCAGCTCCGCGCCCCCCGGGGCAACTGTCTCGTTCATCCCGTCCAGTCTCTCAGAGCACCCCGCCGCCCCCCGCCGTCGGCCGGACCGGCCCCTCCGGCGTCCGAGGAGCGGGCGTCCGGGGGCAGCGCCCCGGGGCGGGACGGGTGGGGGGCGGCGGGGCGGAGTCCCCGAGGCGCTCCCTCATCCCCGCACCACGCTCCGCCACGCCCCCGCGATCGCCTCCGCCACGTCGTGCGCCCCCACCGGCGCCCCGTCCGCCGCGAACCGCCCCGCCAGCCCGTGCAGGTACGCCCCCGCGCTCGCCGCGTCGACCGCCGGCAGCCCCGCCGCCAGCAGCGACCCCGCCAGCCCCGACAGCACGTCCCCGCTCCCCGCCGTGGCCAGCCACGACGTCCCCGTCGGATTCACCCGCACCGCACCACCGCCCGGGCCGGCGATCAGCGTCGTGGACCCCTTCAGCAACACCGTCGCCCCGTACCGCGCCGCCAGCTCCCGCACCGCGGCCAGCCGTCCGCCCTCGACCTCCCGCCGCTCGACCCCGAGCAGTGCGGCGGCCTCCCCCGCGTGCGGGGTCATCAGGGTCGGCGCCCGCCGCCCCCGCACCGCCGACGCCTCCGCCAGCCGCAGCCCGTCCGCGTCGATCAGCACCGGCACGTCCGCCGCCAGCACCTCCGCGACCGTCGCCGCGTCGTCCCCGGCCCCCGGTCCGACCACCCACGCCTGCACCCGTCCCGCGTGCTCCGGCCCCCGGTCCGACACCAGCGTCTCGGGGAAGCGGGCGATCACCGCCTGTCCGGCGGGACCGACGTACCGTACGGCCCCCGCGCCGCCCCGCAGCGCCCCCGCCACCGCGAGCACCGCCGCCCCCGGGTAGCGGGCGGAGCCGGCCGCGATCCCGACGACGCCCCGCCGGTACTTGTCGCTCTCCGCGGCCGGCGCCGGCAGCAGCCGGGCCACGTCCGCGTGCTGCAGCGCCTCCAGTTCCGCCCCGGCCGGGAGCTCCAGGCCGATGTCGACCAGCCGCACCGACCCCGCGTACTCCCGCGCCGGGTCGATCAGCAGTCCCGGCTTGTGCGTCCCGAAGGTCACCGTGAGGTCGGCGCGGAGCGCCGCCCCCCGCACCTCCCCCGTGTCGGCCTCGACCCCGCTCGGCAGGTCGACGGCGACCACGGCCGCCCGCGCCCGCCCGGCCGCTTCGGCGAGCGGCACCGCCTCCGGGCGCAGCCCGCCCGTGCCGCCGATGCCGACGATGCCGTCGACGACGAGATCGGCCCGCTCGATCAGCCCTTCGGCGCCGTCCGTGCCCGTGGTCCGCCCGCCCGCCCGGCGCAGCGTCGCGAGCCCCCCGGCGTGGGCGCGCTCCGGCGCGAGCAGCACCGCGGTCACCCCTGCGCCGCGCCGGGCGAGCCGGGCGCCGGCGTACAGGGCGTCACCGCCGTTGTCCCCGCTGCCGACCAGCAGCACGACCCTGCTGCCGTACACCCGCCCCAGCACGTCCGCGCAGGCCGCGGCGAGCCCGGCGGCGGCGCGCTGCATCAGCGCCCCCTCCGGCAGCCGTGCCATCAGTTCCCGTTCCGCCGCCCTGACCGTCTCCACGCTGTACGCAGTACGCATGCGTCCGAGTCTCCCGCAGACGGCCCGTCGACTCCCGTACCGGGGCGACGGACCGCTTGACTCCTCGTCATGCCCTTGCCAAACTCTCGCCTCCCCACCGGATGAATCGATTCAGTCGAATCGGTTCGACGACAGGAACAGAGGACCCATGGGACGCAGAGCCGCACTCCTCGCAGCAGCCGGCGCCACCGCACTCCTCACCGCAGCCGGCACCACGACGGCCCCGGCCACCGCCGCCACCTCCCCCACGACCGCCTCCCCCACGACCACCGCGGCCCCGGCCCCCGCCCGCGCCGCGGCCTGCGGGGACGGCTCCTACCAGGCCGAGGCGGTACTGAACGGCGGCACCTGGACGGCCAGGCGCGGCGGCAGCACGGTCCACACCGGCACCGACATGCGCGCGGCCGTCCAGGCGGCGGTCAACAGCCTGTCCTCCGGCCGCACCAGCAAGGAACGGGTCGTGGTCCGCGGCTCGGGCTCCGTCTCCGCCGGCTCCCGCATCTCCCTGCCGAGCTACACGACCCTGGACGTCTGCGGCACCATCAACGTCACCGGCAGCGGCTCCGGCGACCAGGCCCCGGTCTACTCCCGCGGCACCCGCGACATCGAGGTGCAGCACCTCGACGTCACCGGCGCCCCGCTGTACGGGATCTTCCTGCGCAACGTGCAGAACGTGGTCCTCGGCCGGATCGACATGCGCCTCTCCCGCGGCCTCGGCGTCCGCATCGACAACCGCGGCGACACCAGCCAGTGGACCCGCAACGTCCGCATCGACGACGTGTACGTCTCCGGCGCCTCCAGCCACGCCGTGGAGACCTACGGCGTCGACGGCCTCACCGTCGGCACGGTGACCGCCCGCAACGTCGGCGAGTCGGGCCTGCTGCTGAACCAGACGATCAACGCCACCGTCTCCAAGGTGGACGCGGAGAACGCCGGCACCGGCACCGGGTACGCCGCCTTCCGCATGGCCAACCGCAACGGCCGCGTCGGCAGCTCCTACGCCACCAACATCCGCGTCGGCGAGGTCGTCGCGCGCGGCGGCGGCCGGGGCGTGTTCTGCGTCTCGGAGAGCGGCGGCGCGACCATCGACAGGATCACGCTCTCCCACACCGGCAACAACGCGATCCTCATCGAGAACTGCTACAACGTGAACCTCGCCGCCCAGAGCGGCACGGTCACCGGCGGCGGCGAGATCCGGCTGGCGGCCCGCTCGGAGTTCGCGAACAACCGGGACATCACCGTCCAGAACCTCACGGTGACCGACTCGTCGATCCGCGAGAGCCCCTGCGGCGAGAACACGACCTTCCGCAACAACCGGCTGGTGAACAGCAGTCAGTCGATCTGCTAGCGGACACGGCGCACACGCGGGGTGCGGCACCCCATGGGCGCCGCACCCCGTACGTCCGTCGTCCGCCTCAGTTCGTGGCGAGCATGCCCGCCCGCAGCCGCTTCAGCGTGCGGGACAGCAGGCGCGAGACGTGCATCTGGGAGCAGCCCAGCCGCTCGCCGATCTCCGCCTGCGTGAGCTCCTCGACGAAGCGCCAGTGGACGATCTTGCGCTCGCGCTCGTCGAGTTCGGCGATCATCGGGGCCAGTGCGTGGAAGTCCTCGACCAGCTCCAGCGCGGCGTCCTCGGTGCCGATGAAGTCCGCGAGCACGCTCTCGCCGTCCGGCTCGCTGCCGATGGCGGCGTCCAGGGAGGCGGAGTTGTAGCCGTTGGAGGCGATCCGGGCCTCGTTGACCTCCTCCTCGGTCAGGCTCATCAGCTGGGCGAGCTCGGCGGTGGTGGGCGTGCGGCCCAGCCGGCTGCGCAGTTCCTCGGTGGCGCG
>NZ_JBEORT010000082.1:0-31273 GCF_040302425.1 Streptomyces sp. NPDC126497 | reverse complement strand
CAGGGAGCAGTCACCGGCAGGCGGTGCACCCGGGGGAGCAGAACCCGCGCACTCAACTGCGGAGATCCCCTACACCACACAGCGGGACGCCATCGGTCGGCTCAGGTGCACCGCAGCAACGCACACGCTTGTAGGGCCGCGGCCCGAGCATCGGCGGTTCCCAGGCAGTCACAATTCGCAGAGCGTCCGGTACGTGAGAAACCGTCACGCCCAAAACCATCACGTGATCGCTTTGATGACCCTGCCATAGCCATCAGCGCCTTCGCCTGCCTCCGGGCCGTGCAGGCCGACGGCGTCGACGCCGCCCGTGATTTTGCGGACAGGGCCTTCGGCCCGGCTGCGGCGAGGGCGTCGACGAGCCGGGAGACCGTGGGGTCGGAGGCCACCGGCCCGAACGCGCCGGGCTCGGCCCGCAGCGTCCCGACATCCGCGAGGCAGTCCCCGCCCAGCGCGACCGTGAGGGCCACGTCCAGGAGGATCTTGCCTGGATCGTGCACCGCCCGCGGCCGTCGCCATGGCGCAAGCGCCGCCGATATCGCCTGGTCCAGCCCGGTCTTGCGGACCGTCTCGACCAGCAGCACGGCCCCGGCCTGGGACACCACCCCACGGCCACCGCCCTCGATGCGGACGCGTGGGTAGGACCCGATACGCTTCTTCACCTGAGAAGTGCCTCCGGCAGTGGCAGGAACAAGGACCTCGACAATCCTCATTCTTGCTGGTCAGAGGCACTTTTCGCTTACCTGCCCACCCGTCGGACAGCCCGCTCCATGAAAGCGCGAGGCTAACGCGAATCGCAGGATTTACACCCAGTGCAATTGGCAAAGATCAGCCAACCCGAGAAATCCCGCCAAAGCATCACTTGCCGTTACTCCGAACCGTGAAGCGAAGACTGTGAGGTGGCACTGGAATTACATCCTCCATACCCTCCGTGCCACAGGCGCGGAGGGTATGGGTAGGGGGTGCGGGCGCTACATTTCCAATTACAAGGATTTGCCAGTCGGGATTTTCTCGGCTGACCTTTTCACCTGGATTAGAGTCGACCCGCCGCCGACCTCACCCGTCACATTGAGAACCAACGCCGGTGGCGACAGTCCACCGAGGGTGCCCACCGTTGGCGTTTACTTAAAATTTTACCGCCATTATCCCCGATGATGCATTGGTCACACGCTGCATAATGGATCGTTGACACGATGATCACTGCGTGATCTCCTGACCACCGCAAGTAGGCACGTCCATCATGACCGCGCTACTAGGGGAGTAACGTGCGGGAAAGACGTAAATGGCCTCTGACGCTGGCAATAGCATCGACGCTTGCGATGCTGCTACCGGCTCAAGCGATCGCCATCACGCAAGCTCAGGGCGAAACTGCAGCGCCCCTGTCGATACAGATACCTGAAGGCTTCACGCCTCCACGGGCGCCCCCGACTTCGGAGTCAGCCAAGGTCGAGCCGGCCAAGGAGAGCTGCTCACCGACCGAACCGGGGTCGGCCGACCAGCGCGCCGGGGTCGCTGAAATCTGCACGTCCATCGCGTCCGCAGCACCGCAGGCGCCCGCCGCCAAGGCGCTCCGCGCAAACGAGGTTCAGGCAGAGGGGGGTATTGCGAAACCTCGGATCCGGGTACTTGGCACTTCGAGCGGTTGAAGTACTGCCTCGAGGAAATGACGGTGGAGTTCACCCTTCGCGGTGAGCAGGACCAGGTCCTCGGCACGGCAAACCTCTACATCAACACCACCGCCAAGCTGGACCCGCGTAAAGGCACGTGGTCGGAGAGCATGAAGGTGGAGTTTGACGGAAGTCGAGACCCAGCGGCGGCCGTGCAGCATCTCAACGTGTCCGCTGACGTCTCGTGCGATCTGAATTGCAAGACGACGCAAAAAAGCCCTTGGACTGGCGCCAAAACTCTAAGCAACGCGAATGATTTGACTGAGGGGACGGTCGCCTACTCCGACGTTCCCGATGTCGACGAGAAGGATTTCACCGAGATCAAGTACCATCTGTACATCACGCACACCGGGTCGACACCCACAAAGCCCAACGTGGAATGGACGATGCCGCGTTACGTGCGCTGCAACACTCATCTCACCGACACGGGCAACGAGAGCACTGGATGCGCGCTGCCCAGCATTACGCCGCCCGACATGGAGCTGCCGATCAGCACGTACGGCGCCGCAGCCGTAACCTATGGCTTCGGGCAATATGCTCTTCCCGACGGGTGGGGCTACCGCAAGCCGATGCAGCGCGCCCTCGACGGCGATGAAAGGCGCAAGTACACCTGCGGCTACAAGAGCACCGTCGAGTTCGTCCACAAGCCCGACATAGTGCCCGACGACTCGTGCGACGAGTATCCCTTCGCCTCAACCAAGCAAGGTGGCACCGACGGGGCACTCTGTGCCGAAATCACTCCGCTCCTCGAGGACGACGGAAAATACCATGTGTATGATTCCGATCCGTCCAGGCCCGTCACTGGCAAGGAGCCCTGCGTGCGCGGCCACGTGCCCGGGAGCTTGAACGGGATTGCCGGCACCGCGTACTCCAACTACATCCAGGACTGGCGACTGATGGAGGATGACAGCTTCTGGGTGAGTATCCCCGATTTCTACGAAAAGGTTAAAACCGGCGAATAAAACGGCGACGGAATTGTGATCGTCGACTGACGGCATGACCAACTTCGTCCGCCCGCGGCTATGAATGCCGGGGCGGGCGAGGGCATAAATATTGATTGGAACAAAATGGCCAGCACCTGGACCTTGGACATGTCACAGAACTTCTGCCTGACTGTTAGTTTGCGCAGGAGTGCAGAAGAGGTCGCCGGAATCTACGGAGCCGACGCGGACAGGTTCAGTTGGGTGCCTTTGCGAGAGGCCCCCGAAGCTCCACGATCGGGCACCTTGCTACGCGCCGGCGTTTTGGGCGAGTGGGCTTTCTGCATCGAGTTCGAAAACCCTATCGGGTTCACGTATGCCATCATGCGCGACCTGTCGGCGCAGACTGAATGCCTCGTTCTGCTCACGACAGAGAAAGGGCTGACAGTGTTCTCCAGCGTTGTGGACGGCGAAGTGGTCGAGCGATTCGAGCCCGGGTACCCACCCAGCACTCAAGGCCGTAGCCCGCACGGCTACGCCGACGAGATACACGGGCTCGTCGAGGACGGATTGGGCCCGGTAGCGGCGTCTCTCAGGTCCATCGCCCTGCGCGTCGGCCACAGCCTCACGACGGAGATTTTGCACGGACCGTTGCTCTCTGTCGTTATTGACGATTTCGACCGACAAGCACTCGATCACCCCGACCCCCCGCTTCTGTTTCCGGCGCCTCCACCGGGTGGCTCCGGCCCGCTAGGCCGACGGCTGTTGTAGCCCGTCAACCTCAATGAGGCCCGTGCATCGTAAAACGTGCAGGTGAGGTGGGCTGATGTGCGGGCGAGTCGCCGTGCTCGCACTGGTCGGCGACGGGTGCCCATGGTGAAGATCGTCTGTCCTGTCGGCTGAGGCGGTTCTCGGCTTCCGCTGCGCTCCTGCCGGGACCGCTTCTACGGTCCGTGACCGGGGCGGTACGCAGTGGGATTGCGGGAGGGCGCAGGGTATGGGAGACCTGGAGCGGATCATCGCTCGCCGCAGTGAACTGGACGTGCCAGCAGAGGAGTTGACCATGCAGATGCAGGAGGTCCAGGCCGAGCGGGTCCTGAACCGGCTGGCCGAAGCGGAAGCAGCCGTGGTCGCCTCCCCGGTGCCCGCGCGAGTGGCGGGAAGGCCGGTCCTGCTGATCCCGCACCGCGGCGAGGGCCTTGACGAGGCCTCGCTGCCCGGCGATCGCCCGGGCAGCGGACGGTCCGGTGCAGGTCAGGGTAGTGGGCGAGGCACTCGGGCTGGAGGTGGCGGTGCGCGGGAAGCTGGAACCGCTACGGGCGAAAATGACCAAGCTCGCCGATCGCGGCTGGCTGCACAAACGGCCCGACGGACGGTTCACCGCACACCGGTAGCCACACCGGAATGGAGCGTCGGGGCGTAACCGATGGGCCTCCGAAGACAGTTGACGTGTTTTGTGAAGAACAACCACAGCCCCGTCGAGGACCCTGACGGGCGCTGTCACGTTGTTGGGTGGGTAGCTGTCTGATGGTGCGTCGTGGTGTGGTGGAGCCGGTTCCGGGTGCTCAGGCCGTGGTGGGGAGGCCGGCGACTCCGGTGATCTGCTCCCAGATTGCAAAGCGGACGGTCATTTCGGCGCGGTAGTGGTATGCGGGCATCAGATGGCGGCGGGGCCGGAAGTGAGGTGAGATGCCGCTGAACGCGGACAGAAACCGCTGGGCTCCGCCCACGGAGCGGAAGTTTTTCATCGCGCGTTCGCGCTGCCTCGTTGGCTGGTGGCTGTTCTCCGCCCTGTTGTTCAGGCCCTTGTGTGAGCGATGCTTCACGGAGGGCATGACCTCACGGTGGGCGGCGCCGTAGGAGCGGAGCTTGTCGGTGATGATCACTCTGGGCACCGTGCGGGTCTTTTTGAGGAGCCTGCGGAAGAAGCGTCGGGCTGCGGCCTTGTCCCGCCGGTTCTGCACGAGGATGTCGAGGACGTGCCCGTCCTGGTCGACGGCACGCCACAGATACTGCAACCGCCCGTTGATCTTCACGAAGACCTCGTCCAGGTGCCATTTGTCGCCCGGCCTCGCATTCCGTTGGCGTAGGCCTGGCCGAACTTGGCGCACCAGCGGCGGACCGTCTCATGGGAGACGAGGATGCCGCGCTGAAGCATGAGCTCCTCGACCTCACGGAAGCTGAGCGGGAAGCGGAAGTACAGCCACACACAGTGGGAGATGACCTCCACCGGGTACCGGTGCCCCTGGTACGACGGCGGCGCGGACGACACGAGCGAACCCTCCCCGGCACGATCGACCACAAGATCATCCCACGCCGGTCAGCCAACGTGACAACGCCGCGAGCGGTGCTCGACGGAGGGCATGACCTCGCGGTGGGCCGCGCCATAGGAGCGGAGCTTGTCAGTGACGACCACCCGGGGCACCGCGCGCGTCTTCTTCAACAGGCGGCGGAAGAACCGCCGGGCCGCAACGGTGTCCCGGCGGTTCTGCACGAGGATGTCCAGCACCATCCCGTCCTGGTCGACGGCCCGCCACAGGTACTTCTGCTCTCCGTTGATCTTCACGAAGACCTCGTCCAGGTGCCATTTGTCGCCCGGCCTCGCATGCCGTTGGCGTAGGCCTGGCCGAACTTGGCGCACCAGCGGCGGACCGTCTCATGGGAGACGAGGATGCCGCGCTGAAGCATGAGCTCCTCGACCTCACGGAAGCTGAGCGGGAAGCGAAAGTACAGCCACACGCAGTGGGAGATGACCTCCACCGGGTACCGATGCCCTCTGTACGACGGTGGCGCGCTGCCCACGGACGGCTCCTCCTCGTACGACCAACCCGAAAATCCTCCCACCCGGTCAGCCAACGTGACAGCGCCCGTACGCAGGGTCGGGGATCCGCTGATGGTGCTGCCCGCGCTGTTCCATGCGCTGTGGGCGGGGCGGCTGGCGGCGGACCTGGGGGCGCCGGTGCATGAGCGGATGCCGGTGTGGGCGCAGGCCGCAGAGTGAGGGCGGGCAGCAGAGTGCCGGGCAGGCCGGTGGTGGAGCTGGGGCGCCAGGTGCGGTTCGGGGGGCGTGCCTGGGCGGTTGGGGCTCTTGCTGACGGTCAGGTGCGGCTGGTCACCGAGGACGGTGAAGTAGCGGCGGTTTTGCTGTCGCTGCTGTTCGCCGATGCGGGATTCGAAGTCCTGGACGCGCCAAGAGTGCCCAGGGTGCCGCCGCTGGGCTTGCTGGAGTCGTTGCCCGAGGCGGTGCGGGAACGAGCTCTGGCGTGGGAGCGGCATGTGCGGGAGGTGGAGACGGGGCGGCCGGGCGGGCCGGGTGCGGCAGGTCCGCCGCGAGCGGAGTACGCCCCGTAGGCGCGGACGCTGGCACAGCGTGAGGAGGCGAAGGCGTCGGAGCTGTCGGCGGCCGGCATGCCCACCAGCGCGGTGACGGTGCGGCGGATGCGGGCCCGCTACCGGCAGGACGGGGTGTGGGGACTGGTGGACCACCGGGCCACCCGGCCGCGGACGGCGCTGGGGCGTGCGGACGAGCGGGTGGTGGCCGCCCTGCGGGAGGTTGTGGAGACCGGGCGGGAGCGCTCCAGCGGGACGCTGGGGCGGCTTCGGGTATACACCGAGCGGCTGCTGGCCGAGCAGTACGGGGCCGAGGTGGTGCCGCTGCCCTCGAGGGCGACGTTCAACCGGCTCGTGCACGCCCTCGCCGACGGCCGCGGGCTGCTGGGCAGTGCGCGGCAGCGCCACTGGCGCTCAGCGAGGTCGGCTCCCCCGTTCGTCCCGACGACGGTGATGGCGCCGGGTGAGCTGGTGATGATAGGCAGCACCGTGCTGGACGCCTTCGTGGTCCTCGACGACGGGGTGGTGGAGCGTCCGGAGCTGACCATCGCGCTGGATGTGGCCACCCGCACCATCTGCGCGGCCGTGCTGCGTGCGAAAGGGACCCGCAGCGTGGACGCGGCGCAGCTGCTGGCGCAGATGATGGTCCCGGCGCCGATGCGGCCCACCTGGGCCGAGGCGCTGGCGATGGAACACTCGGTGGTGCCCTACGAGCGGCTGCTGAGCGTGGACGCCCGGCTCGAAGGCACCGCGGCGCGGCCGGTGATCGCCCCGCAGACCATCGTGGTCGACCAGGGCAATGTGTTCATCTCGTCCTCGTTCATCGCCGCCTGCGAGTCGCTGGGCATTTCCGTGCAGCCCGCGCCGCCGGGCAACGGGCCGGCCAAGGGGCACGTGGAGCGCACCTTCTCCTCGATCAACACGCTGTTTGTACAGCATGTCGCCGGCTACACGGCCTCGCATGCCGGCGAGCGCGGGAATCACCCCGCGGGCGAAGCGGTGTGGACGCTGGCCCAGCTGGCCGAGATGTTCCAGGAGTGGATCATCTGCGGGTGGCAGGGACGTGAGCACGACGGGCTGCGGCACCCGATGATGCCCCGCTGCGCGCTGTCGCCGAACGAGATGTGGGCGGCGCTGGTCGCCGTGTGCGGGTACGTCCCGGTGCCGCTGGGCCGCGAGGACTACATCGAGCTGATGCCCGTCAAGCGGCAGAAGATCAACGACTACGGCATCCGCATCGACTACCGCACCTACGACCACAAAGCCCTCACCCCCCACCGCGGCGAACGCTCGCCAGCAGGGGACGGACTGTGGGAGATCCACTACGACCCGCACGCGCCCGGCCAGATCTGGGTACGCCTGCCCAACCCCGGCCAGGCCCAGCAAGGGGGGAGCTGGGAGACGGTGCCATGGGTCCACCACACCCTGGTCACCGCCCCGTTCACCGACTTCACCTGGCAGCACATCCGGCGCACCGTCGCCCGATGCGGCAGCCGCGTCCAGCACGAACACGACCTGGCCCTCGCCTTGCGCGAGTTGCTCGAGCGCGCCGCTGCGGGTCGGGGCAGCCACCTGGAGAAGGTCGTCACCGCCCGGGCCCGTGCCGGCACCGCGAACAATGGCGGCGCGGTGTGGGGGCTCCTGTACGGACAGCAGCCGGAGGCCAGGGCGCTCGAGCCTGTCGACAAGGACGTCTTCGACGACAGCGAGGACGACGAGGACGACGAGGAGCACCTGACCGACGACGACGCCGTGGGCGCCTGGCCGGCTGAAGACGCACGGACGAGCGCCTCCTCAACGGCTCCAGTGCAGGAAACCGGCGTACCTGCTCCGCGCCGTGCCCAGGTCACGGTCTACGACCCCTTCGAGGAATCCCTGCGATGGTGAGCCCGCTCTCCAACGATGCTGTCGGGTTCGCCCCGCTGGTCCCTCCGACCGCGTGGCAGGGCTGGGATGCCTTCGTCCACCGAGCCCCTGCGCCCGCGCGCGACGCCGACGACCCCGCCTGGTCCCAGGCGGAGCGCGAGGACTACCACTCCGAACTCGCCGTCATGCGCACCCCCGCCATGGACAGCGTTTTCACCGCCGTACGCCGGCTGCTGCTGGTCAACCGCTGCCAGCAGGCCGGCGCCCGCCGCGGGTGGATCATCTCCGGCCCTGCAGCCACGGGTAAGACCACCACGATGATGGCGCTCGGGCGTTCCTTCCAGCTGGCCGACGCCCGCCAGCACCCAGGACAGGCAGAGCGCCGGCCCGTGCTGTTCATCAGCGTGCCGCCGGCCGCCACCCCCAAGATGCTCGTCAGCGAGTTCGCCCGGTTCCTCGGCATGCCCATCACCGACCGCCTCAGCCAGACCCAGATCACCAGCGCCGTGTGCGACCTGCTGTGCGAGCTGGGCACCCAGCTGGTTCTCATCGACGACGTCCACCTCCTGGACACCCAGCGGCGCGCCGGTGCGGAAACCTCCGACCAGCTCAAGTACCTCGGCGAACGCATCCCGGCCACCTTCGTGTACTCCGCGATCGACGTTGAGGTTCCCCCGCTATGCGGGAGTTGCTGACTGGCTGGTCAGGGCCGTTTGGCGTGGTTTCAGGTTCACCGGTTCGGCCGGTTCCTGGTTGGCGTAGTGCTTCTCCTCGAACTCGATGGGGCTGAGGTAGCCGAGGCGTTTTTGGATGCGGCGGGGGTTGTAGAGGCCGTCGAGGTATTCGAAGAGCGCGAGGTTCGCCTCGGCCCGGGTGGCGAAGGTCCGGCCGCGGATGCACTCGGTCTTGACCAGCATCCACAGGTTCTCGGCGAGGGCGTTGTCATAGGAGTTCCCGACGGAACCCATGGACGCCTCGATCCCTGCTTTCACCAGGCGTGTGGTGAGCTTCACGGACGTGTACTGACAGCCGTGATCCGCATGATGGATCAAATGGCCGGGTTCGACCTCCCGGGATGGGAGGGCGTACTCGAGGCAGGTCAGCACGAGGTCGGCGTCCGCGTGGGCGGAGGCCTCCCAGGCCACGACCCGGCGGGAGAACGCGTCCCGGATCGCTGACAGTCACAGGGGTCCCTCGAGGGTCGTGATCATGGTCAGGTCGGTGACCCACAGCCGGTTCGGCGCGTCGGCGGTGAAGTTGCGCCTGACCAGGTCGAGGGCTGGGTCGGCGTCGGGGTCGCGGCGGATGAAGCCCTTGCCGTGCCGGCGCGGGCTAATCCCGGCGAGGCCGGCTTCGCGCATGAGCCGCTCGACTCTTTTCCGGCCGACGTGAACGTCCTGCCGTTTGAGGACGGCATGGACGCGGGGAGAGCCGTAGATTCCGGCAGAGTCGGCGTGGATCTGCTGGATCTGCCGGGTCAGCTCGGTGTCCCGGCGGCGCCGTTCGCACGGCGGTCTCTTCGCCCGGCGCCATCGGTAGTAGGTCGAGGAGGGAATGCGGAGTTCCCGGAGGGTGGGCTCGACCTCCAGGCGGTCGTGCTCGTCGAAGAGCGCGGTCACCTGGGCCGGGTCGGGTCGAGCTGTGCCGCGAAGAAAGCCGAGGCCGTCCGCAGGGTCTCGTTGGACCGCTTGAGCTGGGCGTTCTCCTTGCGCAGCGCGGCGAGCTCCGCGCGTTCGTCGCTGGTGAGCAGGTCGTCGCGTTCGCCGGCGTCGGCCTCGGCCTGGCGGATCCAGCCGCGCAGGGCCTCGTGGTACACGCCGAGCTCCTCGGCCATGCAGCGGATCACGGGCTCGGGCTCCGACGCGCGGTACATCCGCACCGCACGCTCACGCAACTCCAGCGGGTACTTCCTCGGGGCAGGCATCAGCAGGGCTCCTCTCGGTGAGTCCCATATGACCCGCTGTCATCATCCCCAGCATCTCGGGGGAACCTCACCCCCCGGCGGACGGTACCTGCTCACCCTGACCCCGAAAACCTACGCCGGCACCGGCGTCCAAGCCGTCCACCCCGACCGGTAACCGTCACCGGTACCGCACCCTCGGTAGCGTCGCCCTGGGAGGCAGCCGACGCGCTGCGTGTCTGGTGCCAGGGACCCAGTGGCCAGGGACCCAGTGACAGGGCGGTACGCCTCGCCAGGGAACATCCGAAGTGCACAGGGGAGGCGGCAGCGAGAGCGGGCACTCGGGACGGCATGGACGACAACGACAGGCAGCAGATCGGCGACCAGCAGCGCGGGACGGTGGAGCGGCTGGTGAGGGCGTGGCTGGCCGAGACCGAACATCACGACCATGACGCCGCCGGCGAGGCCCGTGCCGGCTGGGAACAAGGCTCCCTCCCTGAACCGGCTGCACAAGACCTGGCCACGTGGGTCACCGCACGCGTCACGAACACGGCGTTCAACGAGGACGAGGGCCCGCACGTCGAAAGCGACGTCCGCATCACACCGGCGGATAAGGACACCGTGCACCGCTGGCTGCGGTCGCAGGGGCACTCAGTCTGACCGACCACGGCGGCGATCCAACCGAAGACACGGAGACCGGTAACGCCCCCGGCACCCGGCTCTCGCATCCGACCGGAGCCGCCGATGGGCGGGCCGGTGGCCGTCAAGGTCGCCGAAGGCGTGCTGGGCATCGAGGGCGCCGTCCCACAACTTCCCCGACGCCTTGTCCTCCCGCGTTCCCGACACCTTCGCTCGCCGAGGCGGCAGCGGCCTGAACTGCGAAGATTCCTTGCCTGAGGTGAGGATGGCAACCGATCATTCGCTCATGAGACCTGAAGTGCAGACGTTCGTCGCCGACGGCCCGCTCCCCGATTGGGACACGAGCGAAGAAGAGATCGACCGGCGCGTCCAGCAGCTCAACGCGATCCTGAAGCCGGTCACCGGAGAGGAAGCGAAAGCGCTGGTCACCTGCTTCGGCCCGGACGACTGCTACGGCGTCGCCTGGACGCTCCTGCACCTCATCGAGACCGGCCCCAACCCCGTCCTGACCATCGACCCAGGACCGGACGCCAACGAGTGGCACCAGCGGCTCCACCTCCGCGCCATGAACGGAGGGCTCACCCCCTGACCTTGACGGCATAGCAACGTGAGGTGTTTGGGAGGACACCGCCGCCCACAGCACGGAATCCCACCATGGAGACGATGATCCGATGAAGCGCCGCAACCTGCTGCGCGGCGCGCTGGCCGCCGGCCTCACCGCTCCGGCCCTCACCGCGCTCACCGCCGCCCGGACCGACATCGTCCAGACCCTCTCCCCCGACGCTCCTCAGAACCTGGCCGACCTGGTCGGCGACTTCACGGCCCTGCGCCCGCTGCTCACCGTCCCGCAGCCCGCACCGGTCCGGACGCGGTTGTGTCACACGGCCGGACAGATGGCCGGGATGACCGCAATCGTCTTACACGACCTGGGCAGCCGCCGGGAGTCCCGCGCCTGGTTCGCCACCGCCGCCAGAGTCGCCATCGAATCCGGCGACGACCAGCTGCACGCCTGGGTCCTCGCCCGAGAGGCGATGGTTCCGCTCAACTATCGGGACGAGGTTCGGTCCGTGGCCTTCAGTGCGGACGGACGGCTGCTGGCCAGCGCGGGGGGGGCGGCGACGAGCGCGTCATCCTCTGGGACACCACCTCTCCGGACCACCCCGTCGAGCGTGCGGACTGGCAGGCGCACAGCACGACCGCTCTCTCCGTTGCCTTCAACCCGCGCACCGGCGTCCTCGCCACGTCCGGCGGCGGGGACCGGCCAGTGAAACTGTGGCGTGTCGCGGGGACGCGCCAACCGGTGCTGCTCGCCGCGCTTGACGGGCCCACCGACGTGGTCGGCAGTGTGGGTTTCAGCCCCGACGGCCGCCTGCTGACGGCGGGTAGTGACGACCGTACTGCCCGGATCTGGCGAGTGCCGCCAGACGGACGGCCCCGGCGAGAGGCCGTGCTCACGGGATTCACCACAGCGGTATTGGGCGTCAGGTTCACTCCGGACGGCAAGCAGGTGGTCACCGGTGTCTTCGACGGGACCGCCCATACCCTGTCGGCCGACTTCGGCCGGGCCATCGCCCACGCGTGCAGCTACGCGGGCCGACCCTTGACCCACGAGCGGTGGCGGCGCTATCTGAGCAAAGTGCCCTACCGTCGGCCGTGCTGACGACGTCGCACCACGCACCGTGGTGCGCGCCATCGCGCCGCACCGGATGCGCCCAGCACGATGAGGCCCAGCCCCTGTGAAGACGGCCCATGGATGGCGGCCCCGGCTTCGATGTCGAAGGGAACATCTGTGAGCTGTTCGCTCGCCGCCGCTGAGCTTGGCGTTTAACATCGCCCGTCACTCGTCCTGCTGACCTGCGGTTCTTCCCAGGACAGCGGAGGCGGCCGTTCTCCACGCTTCGAGATGTCGAGTCACGAAGAACGGGAGAACGGCCGCTGCACATGAGTCTGTCCGTCGATGTGCCCGGAAGCGAGGCGTTGGACCTGTTGTCCCGCTTTCGGGCCGAGTTTTATGAGTGTCTTTACCAGCGGGCAGATGCGCTCTTCGAGCTCACCGACGCGGTGCTGTGCACGGACGGGCCGGTGAAGACGCTGGTCGAGCTGTCCCTGGCAGTCGAGCACCGGCGCGGGCACGGAGCACTGTACGCCGCGCTGGACCGGGGCTGGCTGGAGCCGGCGCGGTTGCGCCGCGTGCTGGCCGGCCTGCCGCTGCCGAGGGCGGCCGACGGACGGATCGTGCTCGCTGTGGATGTGTCGCACTGGCTCCGGCCCGATGCGCCGACCAGTGATCAGCGGTTGTTCTGTCACGTCCACGGACGCGGTGACCGCAAGACGGATCAGTTCGTGCCGGGCTGGCCGTACTCCTTCGTCGCCGCCCTGGAAACGGGCCGCACTTCCTGGGTCGCACTCCTGGATGCGGTCCGCCTGGGTCCGGCGGATGACGCCACTCAGGTCACAGCCCGCCAACTCCGCGACGTGGCAGCCCGGTTGATTGCGGCCGGGTACTGGCGGCCGGGCGATGCCGAGGTCCTGATCGTCATGGACTCCGGCTACGACACCGCCTACCTCACCCACGCCCTGGCGGACCTCCCGGTGGTGCGGTCGGACGTCTGCGTTCGGACCGCGTCATGCTCCGCGCTGCCGGCCCCACCCGCTCCGGACCGCGCGGCGGGCGCCCCCGCCGACAGGGCGGCGTCCTCGCCCTTGCCGAACCCGACACCTGGCACACCCCCGACGTCACTACCTCCACCGACACCACCCGCTACGGCACCGCCGAGGCGACGGCCTGGGACCGGATGCACCCCAGACTCACCCACCGCGGCCCCCGGCTGGAGCACGCCCACGAAGAACTGCCCATCCTCCACGGCACATTGATCCGGCTGAAGGTCGAGCACCTGCCGGGCGACCGCAACCCCAAACCCGTCTGGCTGTGGTCCTCGGCACACAGCGCCACATCTGTGGACATCGACCGCTGGTGGCAGTCATTCCTGCGCAGATTCGACCTGGAACACACCTTCCGACTCATGAAACAGACCCTCGGCTGGACCGCCCCGAAGACCCGCCACGCAGACACCGCCGACCTGTGGACCTGGCTCGTCATCGCCGCCCACACCCAACTCCGCCTCGCTCGGCCCCTGACGGAGGACCTGCGCCGGCCCTGGGAACGTCACACCGAACCTCGCCGCCTCACCCCCGCCCGGGTGAGGCGAGGGTTTCGCAACGTCCGCGCGGCGGCTGCCCGTCCGACAGCCGCACCAAAACCGTCCCGATCCGGCCCAGGACGCCCACCCGGCTCCCGCAACAAGCAGCGAGCCAGACACCACGAGACCGGGAGGCCTACCGCCGGCGCAACCTCGTCGAACGCTGCTTCAACCGGCTCAAGGGCTTCCGCGGCATCGCGACCAGGTACGACAAGACCGCCACCTCCTACGAGGCAGCGGTCAGTCTCGCGTCACTCTTGCTCTGGGCAAGATCCGTTTGAAGACGGACCCTAGTCCAACCCTCGCCGCAGAATGTGACGGAAAACCGACATGGCAGGTACATGACTGATCAAGGTGCCTCGGCGTATCCTCACATGAGCCCGGAGGGGCGGTCGACGGCGCGTCCGGCCCCACCGGACAGCTCAGCTGCTCCTCCGTACACCCGGCCCCGCCGGGGCCGGACTCCCCACGGAACAGGAGCAGCAATGCCCCTCACCACATGGATCAAGGCAGGCATGTCCGCGACGGCGCTCGTCCTCGCCTCGGCGGGCACCGCGTCCGCCGCCCCCGCCGAGCAGCCCGACGCCCGGGCGGCGGTGGTGACCCTCCGCTACGACGACAGCCGTGCCGCGGGCTGGGAAGCCGCCGTTGCGGCCGGAGTCGCCTCGTGGAACGCCAGCGTCACCAACGTGAAACTCGTGGAAGCAGCCCCCGGTGGCGCCGCCGAAATCGTGATCGTCGCGACGTCGGGCTGGCCCCAGGCCACCCTCGGCCCCGTCCGCCCCGGCCGCCAGGTCCGCGTCGAACTCGGCAGCCAGGCCGTGAACGACGGATACAACAAGACCCGGATCGCCGCCCACGAACTGGGGCATAGCCTCGGCCTGCCAGACACCAAGCCCGGCCCCTGCTCCCAGCTGATGTCCGGCTCCAGCGCCGGAACCGCCTGCACCAGCGCCGTCCCCAACGCCACCGAACGGTCCCGCGTGCAGTCCAACTACGCAAACGCCCTCGCCGCCTCCGTCGTCACTGACGGCCGAACCATGGTCGACGCGTCCTGAACCGACGTCCGCGACCCGACGCCCGGACAGAGCAGCGTCCCAGGAACTCAATCGCCTCATCGGGGAGCGCATCCACGATTTGTGGAAGGAGACCGGCGAGAAGGAGTAGGTAGGCTGGCGTGCTCCTCCACTAGGAGCTGTCCGGGCGATCAAGGATCTCGTTAGGGTGGCTCGGCGGAGGGGCCTGATGAGTGCTGGGGGGATGAGCCGCGCGGAGGCGGTCGTGCTCGTGCAGCGGATCATGGACGCGGACTACGCCCCGGACGGCAGCGTGAAACGCAGGGACTCCATCCGTGTGTCGAAGTCAGCGGCGGGGTTGCGCGCCTGCTGCACCGCCCACTGGCCGGTCGGGTGGGCGGTGACGCCGGTCAGGTGCAGGCCCCGGGTGCCGTGCTCGAGGAACGCCGGCACATGCAGGCGCTTGCCCAGGACGGTGTCGAGGTGGAAGAAGTCCGCGGCAATGATCCCCTCGGCCTGGGCAGTGAGGAACGCGCGCCGGCCGGGGCCGGGGCGGCGTGGGGCCGGGTCGACGCCCGCAGCGTTGAGGATCTGCCAGACGGTGGCCGGTGAGATCGGGTGCCCCGGCCGGGCCGGCTCGCCCTGGATCCGGCGATGGCCCCACCTCGGATTCCCCTCGGCCAGGCGCGGGACGAGCTTCTTCGGCGCGGCCGGGGCGGGGGCCGGCCGGTGCGGCCGCGGCGCTTGGAAGAGTCCCACTTCTTCGCGAGCAGCCTGCGGTGCCAGGCCAGGACGGCGCCGGGCTGGACCGGGAAGACCTGCGCCCGGCAACGGCGCGGTATCAGCGAGGACAGGGCAGCAAACCAGAACCGGTCGGCCGGCTCGTGGCGCACCGGTCCTGCGAGTTGGCGGCGCAGGCCCGTGTTCTCGTGCCGCAGCACGAGCGGTTCGGCTTCCTTCGTGGTGTCGCGGCGCAGCAGTACGCCGGGGACGGCCAGCAGTTTCCGGGTCACCCTGTACAGCAGCGAGACGATCACCATGACAGCCTCCCAGCCGCTACCGACGCTCCAGGACATGGGTACGCACCTGCAGCGATGACTTTCCGAGCGGTACACGATGCCCTTCACGTCGTCGGCGAGCACTGGGAGGCGGTTGTCGAGCAGGTGTTCCTCCTTGCTCGCCAGGACGACGTGCAGGCGGGGGAAGGTCTGGGAGCGGGTGTAGCGGTGGCGCTGCCGGAAGGGGAACGTGCCGCCGATCGTGCCGCAGGCGCCTTCCCAGACGCGGTGCCCGGCGTAGCGCTCGTAGTCCCGGACCTCACTGCGAGGCGGGCTTGGGACACGGTGTCGTTGTCGAGCTCGAAGAGGCGGACCTCGCTGGTTTGGGTCGGCCATGTGAGGACGGCGTCGGGTTGAAGCTGAGGCCGGTCTCCTTGTTGGCGTGGTTGACCTCGACCTGCCAGTCGGTGAGGTGCTTGCGGCCTCTGAAGGCGGAACCATGTCCGTCACTGCGACGTCGTGCGGACCGAACCCGTCTTTCACCGCTTTCGCGCCGGTGCCGGCCTTCGGTTGGGGAGGCAGTTCGTTGCCGTCAGCCAGAGCTTTCTGCCCGCCGGGGTCAGGTTGCAGATTGGATGCCGTCCGGCCTTGCCGTTCGTCAGTCCCGGATAGACACAACGGCCGCCGGTCGAGCACGAACTACTGCCTCCGGTCCAGGCTTCCATGACACTTCACATGTGGCGGGAGTCACAGCGGATGCAAAACCCGCCGACCGTGTGCGACGTCTTGTGGGTGTGAGATCAGCCAGAAAGGCACCGGGCGAGCTGGACGAGGAAGGTCTCGTCCGGCTGGTGGCCAAGGGTGACCGTGCCGCGTTCGAGGAGCTGTACCGGCGTACGTCGCCGTGGCTGGCGGTGCGGCTGCGGCGGCGCTGTGCGGACGAGCAGATTGTCGCCGAGGTGATGCAGGAGACGTATTTGGCGGTGTGGCGCGCGGCGGGTGCGTTCGCCGGGGCGGCGGTCGGGGGGACGGCTGTGGGCTGGCTGTGGACGATTGCGGCTCGTCGGCTCGTCGATGCGTTCCGGCGCAGGGCCCACCACGCGGAGCCGCCGCCCGCTGCCGCCTCGTGCCCCTTGGCGCCTGCTGCCGAGGAGGAGGCGCTTGCGGCGAGTGTCGGGGGTGACGTCGGGGACGCGCTGCGGCGCCTCGCGCCGGAGCTCAGACAGGTTCTGCAGGCCATGGTGCTCGACGGGTTGACTGTCCGGGAGACCTCGGTGCTGCTCGGGGTGCCCGAGGGCACGGTCAAGACCCGTGCCCGTCGGGCCCGGATTGCGATGCGGAAGGCGCTGGCATGAGCGTGGAACACGCGTCGATGCGGATCATCGACGGGTATGCGCGCGGCGATATGAACCTCGCCGCCGACGAGGTGTGGGCTCTGGAGTCCCATCTGGAGACGTGCCGGGTGTGCCGGGACCGGCTGTCGGCCGCCGTCGCGGCGCGGACACCGGCCGTGGTGACGCTGGTCGACACCGTGTGGTCCGACCTCGGACCCCAGTTGGCCGCCGTGACCAGGATGCCGCACCGACGGCGCCGATCGACGCGACTGGCGAGGTGGCTGACGCCCACGATGGTGCCGTGGCTGACCATGGTCATGAGCGTGACACCGCTCGCGCTCCTGCTCGACCTGGTCGGCACCGGCTCTGGCGAGGTGTCACTGGTCCTGCTGTTCGCCCCGGTCCTGCCCGTGTTCGGCGTTGCGGCATCCTGGTCGCGCGGTCTGGACCCGGCGTACGAGCTGACGGCCTCTGTACCGAAGGCGGGGTTGTACTTGGTGCTGCGGCGCACCGCGTCCGTGCTCGCTGTGGTCGTTCCCGCGTTGCTCCTGGGTGGATATGTGGCGGGGGTCGCCTGGATGACGGCCGTGCAGTGGCTGCTGCCCTGTCTGGCTTTCACCTCGACGGCCCTGGCGCTCGGCGGTGTCATCGGCGTGACGCGCGCCGCCATCACGCTGGTGGCCGTGTGGGCCGCCGTCATCGTGGCGCCGACGCTGGCCGCCAGCCGTACGACCTTCGCTCTCCAGACGGGTGGTCTGCCTGTATGGGGGCTGGTTCTCGCACTTGGCATCGGTGTCCTGGTCGTCCGCAGGGGCGCGTACTCCGTGCTCGGTGCCCATCGTTGACGGCCGGAAGGCCAGCCGGAAACGACGACCACAAGCCACCGGAGAAGACCATCGGAAAGGACATGCATGATGCCCGCGATGAACGCGGCTGACCTCGTGCCGACGGCCTACGCCTGGCAGATCCAGGCCACAGGGCTGAAGGTGAGGGCCGGCAGGAGACGGATGGCCGTCGACGGTCTCGACCTGTCACTGGGTACCGGTGTACACGGCCTGCTCGGCCCCAACGGGGCGGGCAAGACTACCCTCATCCGGGCGCTGGCCACCGTACTGCACCCCGCCGGGGGGACCCTGGAACTGCTCGGCGAGTCCGTGGGCGGCATGGGTGAGCACCGTGCGCTGCGCCGCCGGATCGGCTACCTGCCGCAGGAGTTCGGCTACTACAAACGGTTCACCGTGCGCGAGTTCGTCGAGTACATGGCGTGGCTGAAGGAGGTGCCCAAGGCGGAGATCCCCGCAGCGGTGCAGCGCGCCGTGGAGCGGGTGGGTCTGGCGGACCGTGCCGACGAGCGGATGAAGGCCCTGTCGGGCGGCATGGTGCGGCGGGTCGGCATCGCCCAGGCCATCGTCAACGACCCGTCGATCCTGCTGCTGGACGAGCCGACGGTCGGTCTGGACCCGGCGCAGCGGCTGCGTTTCCGCGAGCTGTTGCAGGGGCTGGGCGCGGACACCTGTGTGCTCGTCTCCACCCACCTGGTGGAGGACGTGGCCGCCGCCTGCACCGACGTGGTGCTCCTCACCGAGGGCCGACTGGTCTTCCAGGGCACCCCGGGCGAGCTGGCCGCCGCAGGCGGTCCCGAGCACGTGGGCGACAGCCCGCTGGAGCGCGGCTACTCGGCCCTGCTCCAGGGTCCCGAGCGGGGAAGGGGCGCCTGGTGAACGCACGCATCCTGCGCACCGAGCTGAAGCGCTCCGTCGCCCCCTGGGCCGGCGCCCTGGTCCTGACGAGCGCACTGGCGTTCCTGTACCTGGTGGATGGCGAGTGGTGGAGGGGCACCACGGCGTGGACGGCCCAGTGGACGTCCCTGGCCCTGACCATCCGCGGCCTGCTGTTCTACCTGTGGCCGCTGGCCGTGGGACTCGGGGCCCTGCAGGGTCTGCGCGACCACCGCTCGAGGATGTCCGAGCTGCTGGCGAGCACGCCGCGGCCCACCTGGCACCGCGCGGCCACGATGGCCGGCATGACGGCGGTCACACTGGCGTCGGCCTTCGCGCTCCTCGTCCTCGTCGGCGCGGTCCAGGTGCTCGCCCATACCGAGTACACACACCTCGGGTGGCTGCCGATCTCACTGGTGGGAGCCCTCTCCCTCGCCGCGGGGGCGGTGCTGGGCATGGGGGCCGGTCGCGCCCTGCCGTCCACGCTCACCCCTCCCGCGCTGGCCATGGGAGCCTTCGTGTTCTCGGCTCTGATGCACATGTCATTGGGCCGGACGCAGACGTACACGGCGTCGGGCATTCCGGTCACGGAACCCAACCGGGTCTCGCTGCTGTCACCGGCGGTACAGGAGGTGCGGGACGTACTGGTCACGCTCTCCGCGTCCGTGCACGTCGGGCAGACGATTTGGCTGCTCGGCCTGGCCGCGACCGGCTTCGGACTGCTGACCGCCACCACCTCGCGCACCCGGCTGATCGCCCTGACGCCACTGTTGGCAGGCGCGGTGATCGCCCTGCTCGTCCTCCCTTCCGACCCGCGCCGGATGTACGTCGTCGACGAGGCCGCCGCGGAGCCGGTGTGTGACGGCCCGGTGTGCGTGACGAAGACGCACCAGGGACGGCTCGCCGGACTGGCGGGGCCCGGTAAGGAGGCGCTGCGCCTGCTGCATGAAGCCCTGGGTGACCATGCACCGGTCTCGATCCGGGAGAACACTGCCGTACTGCCGGAGGGCTCCACGCCGCGGTGGTCCCAAAAGAGCGTGCTCTTCGACTTCGACGAGGACGTCATCGCCGCCGCGGAGGGCGAGGAGCTGACCTGGGCCCTGATCGCCAAGGGCATGGTGCCGGGATGTGTCCCCGTCGGCTGGAGCGGCTTCGGAGGGGACCATTTCGCGCGGACCGTCGCGGTGGGCTGGGTCCTCGGGGACCTCAAGTCGCTTCCTGGCGCAGGGCCGGCAAGCCTGCGTCGTGAGGCCGATGCCAAGGCCCGCCCGGTGTGGAGGGAACTCGAGGCGCTTTCGCGGGAGGGACAGCGTGCGCGGATCAATGCGATGCGCGCCGCCGCGTTCTCTTGCGAGGGTGACGCGTTCGACGTGCTGAAGGGCGGTGAGTCCCGGTGAGGTGGCTGATGCTGTACGCACGCTCCCGGCAGGTGCCCGCGTCACTCGCCGCGGTGGTGATCAGCGCGATGACGGTGTGGGCGCTTGCCCAAGACGGCGGCGGAGAGCCGTGGGACCCGCGGCCGCCCGTGCTCGTCCTCGCCGCGGCGGCGATGGCGGTATCGGCCGGGCTCAGCGGGCAGGATCTCGCGCTGGACCGGACGGCCGCGATCCGCTGGGCGCCCCGCAGGGCGGCGCACGTGCTACTCAGCAGCGGGATCGTCGCCACGGTGGTGCTGGCCGTGCAAGCGGTGGGCGAGGACATGGCCACGACTGCGTTCGTCGTCCGGGACAGCGCGGGCCTGATGGGGCTGGCCGCCCTGGGCACGGCACTCTCGGGCGGGCAGTTCGGGTGGACGCTGCCGTTCGCCTGGCTCGCGTTCTCGTTCTTCGCCCCACCCGCCACGAGCGTGCCGATGCAGGTGGCGACCTGGATGCTGCTCCCGCCCGGCACGGCGGCGGGCACCTGGACGGCCCTCGTCCTCACGGTCGCCGGCACCACGACCTACGCCCTGGTGGGGCCGAGACGGTAGCCGCTCCGAACGGTCGAGGACGGAGCGCCGTTCGGACGAGATCGGCGACAGCTTGTGAGCAACTGTGCACAGGTCGGACGATGACGGTGGTCTCCTGCGGTCCACGGCTGGTACGGCGACCACGTCGTCACGCAGTCGGGAGCGGCAGGAGTCGGGCACCGCCGTCAAGGTCCGGCCGAGCCGGACACTGCCCCTGCCGAAAACCTCGTCCGCCCCGGTGAAAGGCGGTGCGCAGGGTGCTCGAGGGGGGTGCTCTCGCGTGCCTGGTGGTTGTATCGACATGATGGCCGGTCATGCTGCTGCGACTGGCTTACCTGACCATGACCCAAGCGTTCGCCATGGTCCGCCTGTTACCGATGAGCGACCGGGACAAGGACGCGGAGATCCTCGCCCTGCGCTATCAGATCACGGTGCTTCAGCGTCAACTCGGCAAAGACGGGGTGCGGTTCATCCCGGGCGATCGAGCGTTCCTGGCGGCGTTGCTGCACCGGCTGCCGTCGGAGGTACTGCGCAGGGTGAGGTTGCTGGTGCGTCCAGATACGGTGCTTCGCCGGCGCCGCGATCTGGTCGCGCGCCGCCACGCTGCCGCTTCCCGGCCGAAGCGCTCGGGAAGGCCGCGGACCGTGCGCCCCATCCGGCTCGTGGTGTTGCGGCTTGCGCGGGAAAATCCTGGTTGGGGTATCGCCGCATCCACGGCGAACTCCTCGCTCTTGGAATCAAGGTGGCCGCCTCCACCGTCTGGGAGATCCTCCAGGAGGCCGGGACAGGCCCGGCACCGGACCGCGCTTCCAGCACGTGGGCGGACTTCCTGCGCTCCCAGGCCCACGCCCTGCCGGCGTGCGACTTCCTGGAGACGGTCACACTGTCCGGGGCGCGCCTGTACGTGTTCGCGGTGATCGAGCACGCCAGCCGCCGGATCCGGATCCTCGGCGCCACTGCGCACCCCACCGCATCCTGGGTGACGCACGTCGCGAAGAATCTCGTCATGGACCTCGAAGACGCCGGCTGCCGGATGAGGTTCCTGATCCGGGACCGGGACGGGAAGTTTCCCGCCCTGTTCGACACCCTCCTCAACAATGCAGGGATCGAGGCAGTACTCAGCGCAGTACGGATGCCGCGCATGAACCCGATCAGGGAACGGTGGGTGCAGACCTGCCGATGCGAACTGCTGGACCGCACCCTGATCTGGAACCAGCGACCCCTGCTCCACGCGCTACGCGAGTTCGAAGACTTCTACCACTCCCACCGGCCCCGTCAAGGCATCGCCAACGCCCGCCCGCTACGCCCCTTGCCGAGGCCGATCAGCGATCCGGAACAGACCATCCACCTCGACATACGACGACGCCAACGACTCGGCGGCCTCCTCCACGAGTATCGATATGCCGTCTGAACTGGGCGGATGAGCTTTTCGGCAGGCGCAAGGCCGATGCTGCCGTAGTCGTACACGAAGGCGGCGTTGTCTCCGTGGTCGAAGAGGAACTGTTCGAGGATGTCGTCCGGCCACTGCAGCGATGCCAGCGCAGGGTCGGCAGCGCCCTGCTCAGTGCCAGGGAGGAGTATGCGAACCGTCCGGATCCAACCCATACGGCCACTGTCTTCCGCCAGTACCAAGTGAGGAATCGCCGGCGTCGGCAGCCTCTCGGTAAAGAGTCTCGGCGCCTTCCCGGTCCCCGGCCTGCTCCCGTATCCGCGCCAGCATGGTCAGGGCAGAGGGGTCACCGGCATCGGCGGCGCGCTCGTAAAGTGTTTCGGCGCCTTTTAGGTCCCCCGCCTGCTCTCGTGCCTGCGCCCGGCTGGTCAGGGCACCGGTGTCGGCGGCCTGCCGAGCCAGGGCTTCAATGTCCAACAAGTCGCTGGATTCCCGACGTATCCGCACCAAGCCAGTCAGGGCATCGATATCGCCGGCGTCGACGTCCTGCGGCCGCATGCTTGGCCGGGCCCTCGTCGGCCGTCCCGGCACAGTCCGTCCCGAGAGCGATTCGTCGGCTGCCGATGGGCCTTTTCCGTATGGGCAGGGGCGAACGGCGGTTTTCGATTTCAGATCCGGAATAGTTGTGTTCGCCGTGGAGGTGAGTGCGCGGTGAGGGGATCCCAGCCGGTAACAGGAATCCCCTCTTCCCCCGCTGATGCCCTGCCGCGCCCAGGAAGGGAAGGAACGGCCGTACTTCGAGGGCGGGGGTTCCGCTTGTTCAGCTCACCATCGTCCCGCTCATGAGGCAAGATCTTCCGCGTTCGGGACACGTTCGGATGCGTTCTGAACTGAAAACAGCCTGGTCAGAGCCTGAATCGCGGGATCCGGTAGTGGCGTGGACGCCTGCTTTACGGGCCGTCTCCCGGCCCGGACGATCCGGTCGTCAGCGGATGAGCCGTCAGGACGTGCCAACACGCCGTGGTATCCGAGCGGAAAATGCGCTTTGCTGAGCGGCGTTTGTTCGGGCTGATCCCAAACGCGTTTAAGGGTTTTCCTCCCTCCCGGCCCAGGCAAGACTGGGTGATGTCCGCATCACGGCCGGTAACCGTGCTGCGATTCGTATTCGGCGATCTTCGCCGCGCCCAGGAGGGGGAAACAACTGTGTCACGACGTATCAGGCGATCACGGCGCCGGCAGGCGGCGTCATCGGAGCAAGCACTGTGCGGCGCGTCCCTCACGCCCGTCCAGCGGATCATCGTCCTGACGGTGGTCCTGCTGGTCGTGGTCGTCCTCGTGTCGAGCGGCCAGCCCGTATGTGACGTCCTCGGGCTGGTCATGGCGGCCGGAACCGCCACCGCGCAGATCAGCCCCTGGCTGGGCGGCCGGCACCCGGCTGCCACCTGCGCGGGAGGCATGTGATGACGCAGCCGGAGGACCGACGCGGCTCGGCGGGCGAGACCAAAACGGGGCCCGACCCGCTGGCCGTACGCAATCAGAAGGAGTTCCGCGACGCGCTGAGTCAGCTGCGCCAAGGCAAGAGCCTCGCGACATTGGCGAGGGACGGCGGGTTGTCGACCAGCAACATCTCGACGGTGCTGAGGATGGACGCCCTGCCCAGCCGGGAGTTCGTGAGCAAGTACCTGCACGGCTGCGGGCTGACCGCAGAAGAGCAGAGACCGTGGTTGAGGTGCTGGGAAACCTTGAACTCCGAGCCGTCCGCCAGGCGCGGCAGGCGGTGGACGCTCCCCGCGGTCGGTGGCCGCGGGCGGCTGCGCGCGGGTCTGGCAGTCGGCACTGCGCTTGCCCTCACCGTCGGTCTGGTGGTGTGGCAGCTGCATGAACGAGACCAGGAGCAGTTCAAGAAGGAGCATTGCGGCACCAGCAATCCCAGCCTGGTGACACAAGCCGACGGGGAGTGCACGGGTGTCACCGACGGCAGCGACGGCGCGACCGTCTTCGGCAGTGATCTGGAGCCCGTCATGGCCGCCATCGGCGCGGAGAACCAGAACGTGGTCGACGGCGGTGACTATGTGACGTTCGCGTTCCTGACGCCGCTGACGTCCAAGGACGCCAACAGCCTGACCGTGGGGCAGTACGTCGCCGAGCTCGAGGGCGCCTACACCGCCGTCGCGGAAGGGAACAAGAAGGACAGCAGGCCCAAGATCCGGCTGCTCGTGGCCAGCATGGGCAGCAGCCAGCGGCACTGGGAACGCACCGTCGACCAGCTGGTGGCCCGCAGGGACAGCGACCGTCTGGTGGCGGTGGTCGGTATGGGCCTGAGCCAGCAGGAGACGGTCGACGCCGCCCGCACGCTCAGCAAAGAGGCTGAGCTGCCCATGATCGGAGACCTGATCACAGCCGACGGATTCGACGCCACCGGCGCGGTCGACGGCAAGGGGCCGATCAACGGACTCGCCCGGGTCGCCCTGTCCAACAGCGACCAGCTCACCGCGATCAGCGAGGAACTCCCGCCCGGCCGGCGCACCGCGGCCCTGGTCAGCACCTCACTGACGCCGAACGGCACCAGGGACCTCTACACCGAATCCCTCGACAAGGGCTTTCGCACCATCGAAGGCCTCAAGAAGCACCTCGACGACCACTCCGACTTCGCCTTCGACCCCCGCGGAGGACCCGACGCCATCCTGCCCACCATCAGCCAGAACTTCTGCAACACCAGCAAGACCATCGACACCGTCTACTACGCCGCCCGCGTCAAGTACCTGCCCGACTTCCTCGACGCCCTGACCAAGCGCAGCTGCCACGCCCAGCCCATCACGGTGATCACCGGGTCGGACGCGGCGGCCCTCGACCCGAAGACGGAGGCGCTCCACGACCCCGACGCGCCGATCACCGTCCTGTACGCGTCCTTTCCCAAGGCGAGCCAGTTCCGCGCCCCCGACAATCCCGGCCGCGGCCTGTACGACGCCTTCGCCAAGGCCTTCACCTCCCCCCACCACGGCCAGCAATTCCCCGCGGACCACCTGACCAGCAGTTACTGGGGCATCGTCGCCTACGACGCCGTGACCACGGCCGCGACCGCCCTGCACAACGCCGCCGCCCACAACCCCTCCGACACCCCCAACCACCACGCCGTGAGGAACGAGCTGTACGCACTGCGCAACAACGCCGTCGCCGGCGCAAGCGGCCACTTCGGCATCGACAAAAACGGCAACCGCACCAACACCGACACCACCACCACCGTCCACCGACTCGGCCGGCCCCTTCCCAGGACGACCCAGCCGAGCAACTGACCATCCACCGTGCGCGTAGGGCGGGCCCGACCAGGTCTGCCCTACCCGCACGTCACCCCTCGGCCGGGCTGGCCGAGCCACCGCCCCCGTGGTCCGGCGCCCTCGTCTCGTCTCATCAGCGAGCCTTTTCCGTCATCGGTCTGAGCCGGCCAGATGCAGGGTCACCACGGCTCGGACAAGGCTTGTGACGCGAGTGGTCGAGCACCGCTGGTAGAGGATCGCGTTCACGATCTCCCGCGTCTCGTAAGCGCCCTGGTGGCCGCTGACCGAGCGGTGCCGGCCCTTCCACGCGGTGATCACCGGCTCGATCAGCGACCACTGCTCGTCCGATAAGTCGCTCGGATACGGCTTGCGTTCACCCACCCGGTCACAGCACCAGGTCAACAAGCGCGGACCGGCAGATTCTGCCCCGCAGCCGCACCATCAGGCGATGGTATATCCACTCAAAGGGTTATGAAACTGGCTAAGAGTGTGATCCACGCAAGCCGGGCGTCCCAAGACGGTTGAAGCCTGCGAGGCGCGGCGAGACGACGAAGGGGAAGGATTCGCCATCGGGGGTCTTGAGAGCCGCCACGATGTCACGGTCCGGTGCACCGAATACCTCGAAGTGCTGCACGGTACAGTGCTCCATTACCTCGCGAATGTACGGATCCGAGAGCCGCCAGTGGGCGCGGATGGCATCGGAGTCGCGGTAGAGCTGGAAGCTGTGCGCCAGCATCCGCTCCTCGTCGATGAAGACCTCGACCATGAGCTGAGGGCCGTGTTCTTGAGCGAATACCACCGCCTGCGTGATGGCGCGCCGAAAACCGTCGAGGTGACCGTCCGTGATGCGCATGGTGTTGCGGAAGAGAATGGTGCTGCTCTTTGCGATCTCCATGCGCCGAGTGTTGCACCTCAACCAAGGTTGAGGTCAAGGGTGCAGCCCAGTCGGGGAACCGGCGACGCCGCCGGGGCTGCTGATGAAGCCCTGGCGGGCCGCCTCGCGCTCTTCTCCGGCACAAAGGACCGAACAGCACCTCCTGCCCGAGCCCAGCGGTGGACCGGACATTAAGTTGTAAACCGGCCTCTTGGAGCCAGTAAGGGAAAGGACGGGCCATGAAATCGATCTCTTTCAGGGAATCGAGCCTCCAACAGACCCGGAGCGATTCACCGAACCGATCAGCCCAGGCCGGCCCACCACCCACTGATCAGAAAACCGCCCCTGGACGGGAATGCCCTGTCGGCCGGCGTCAGACGTGGGTTTTGCCATGCACGCCCGATCCGGAGACGTCATGACACCAGGCCGGCCCCCTCCAGCTCGGTCAGTCGCACGGTGCACAGACCCCCACGCTCGGCCTTCACCTCCGTCACCTTCAACTGCGTCCCCGGCGCGAGGATGTACTCCTCCTCACCCGTGAACGCGGAGAACTGCCGGATCCCCACCGCCCGCGCAGGCGTCACCTCGAACAGCGTCCGCCGGCCACGCCTGCCGAGGAACGCGCGGGCCACACCCGGCTCGGACGTGCACGACGACACTCCCCACCACGTCACCGTCCGCCCCAGCGGGTACTGGGACCGCAGATCCAGCGCCACACCACGCCACAGCGGCCGCGTCTGCGCCGGCAACGCCTCCATCGCCGAGAACAGCAACCGCAGGTACGGCAGGTACGGCACCACGCGCTCGCGGTCCGACGAGCGCAGCACGGCGTTGATCTCGCGGTAGAAGCCCGACTCGCACGTGTACAGGTAGAGGGCCGAGATCGCGTCGGCCGACAAAGCGGCCACGGCCTCCCCGGACAGCGCGCCCGCGGACGCCGCCTCCGCGGCCTTCGTCTCCCCGAAACGGCTCGACAGATCGATATGTCGATCCAGGTGCGCGAGCACCCGCGAGACCGGCTCGACGGCCTTCCGGAAGTCCACCAGCGGCGTGTCGAACACCCCGGTGACGGGCGGCAGGACAAGGCCCTCGTCCTTGACGCTGGTGAGCCGCTCCAGATACAGCTGGTGCAACTCCATCGTGGACGCGATGAACGCCCCCATCCGCTGCGCGACACCATCGTCCTTGGGCCCGCCGGCCCCGCCCGTCCTCTGGTCCCAGCCCTTCTGCGGCAGCCAGTCGACCGGCTCGGCCCCCACCACCGCCAGGGCGTCGTTCACCTGGGCGAAGTGGTCGCCCTCGCAGAACAGATCGCCCTGCGCGGCCGGATTGGCGTGGTCCAGGTGACGCACCTGCACCCCCGGGTACTTCTCCTCCAGCCGCTGGACGACCCTCTTCAGGCTGCGGGCGTGCGCGCCCCACCAGGCGAACACCACCCCCCGGTCGCCCTCCTCCACCGCAGCCTGCTTCGCCCGGAGGATCTCCTCGACGATCTGCTCGACCACGGGGCGCCAGAACGACGTGTGCCGATCGGTCGCCATCGCCCCGTCCGCGCTCGCCGTGAGGGACGCGTTCAGCAGCAGCACACCCTGGGTGAGCATCGCCTGGAACCACTCGGGCGGCTGAACTGTGTCCTCCTTCTTCAGCAGGGTGCGGACGTCGGCGATCGGGGTCTTCTTGACGATGCCGTACTTCCACATCGCGGCCGCCTTGATGAGGCAGCGGACGCTGACGACCCGGCCGAACCGGCTGTCCTTCCAGTCGTTGAAGGTGTTGTCGAACATCGCGATGCCGGTCGCGCTCTCCGCTCGCGGATAGGGGTTCTGTCCGAAGACGACCACCTTCCACTTCTCCGGCGGATGCGGCTTCAACGCCTGGAACGTCAGCTCGCGCACCGGAACGACCTCAGGGCTGCGCTTCGGGCCGATGAAGTCGGCGGCTCCCGGCTGCGCCTCGATCACCGGTTTGAGCAGCGGCAGCCACGGCTCGCCGCCACCGGTGAACAAGTCGGCCAGTCCCAGGGGATCTCCGGCCGGGGAACCGACGTCGTCCGCGGCCGTCACGTCGACATCACTCACGAGGATGGAACTCCCGATACTCGAGCCGGACGCCTCCACAGGCGCCCCGGCATGCTGAACAGATGCGGCAAGGTCGTCACCGGTGTCCGCGCCCTGGACGGCACTGGCCTGCGAGGCCTCCGGGTCAATGACGAAAGGAAGGCCGCTGCGGCACGTTGATCCGGACCCGCCGTGCGGACCCCGCTCCCTCGATGTCGTCGAGTTGCCTCAGTACAGCGGCCCGCAACTCGTCGTAGTCCGCGAAACCGTGGTCGTGGAAGAGGGTGTAGCCCGTCCACATCAGGTTGGCGCACACCTTCGCGGGCACCTGCCCGGTCTGCGCGCCCATCCCGACGAGGGCCACCGACCGGATGCTGCCCGGCCTCGCCCGGTTCTGTAGATGCACCGCCTGGAAGGCGGCCGCGCAGGCCAGGGCCACGTTCATCGTGTCACTGACGTTCTGTGACGACTGGCGCATGGTGGGCGTCGAGATCAGGTACCGGGGCACATCCGCCCCGGACGGGACGCACACCGCGCTGCCCACCGGCAGCCGTCCGCCGAACCGGTCACGGATCGCCCGTTGCACCCGCACCTGGATACCCGCACCGAGGTACCGCTTGACGACGGCGTCGACCCCACCGTCCATCCGGCCACGCTCGTTGGTGGGTGAGACCCAGGCGTCGGCGCCCACGTCCAGAAGGGAACCCCGCCTGATCTCGACCTCCGGTGTGTCCGCGAACGCGGACCGCCAGGCCGTCACCACCTCGTCGTTGACGTCGACCAGGACAACGCTCAACGCATGCCTGACACGCACGAATTCACCCCTCCCACCCCATGATCTCGAGCGATCCCGAAGCTACCGCGCGCCACTGACAACGCCGTCCGACAGGGTTGTTCAAGCAGAGGAGGGAGGAGCGGGAGCCGATGACGAGCGGTCAGGAGCCCGCCGGCCAGCGTAGCGACACCCGGCCCGCAGAGGTCGTCCAGCGCCACCCGGCACCCCGGCGCGTCCCGTCACCGCAACAACCAGCGCATGGGAACACTCGACGAACCTGATCAGCTCGGGGCGGCTGACACCGACATGATGAAGGGCTATGACGTGCCCAAGGTGGACCCAGTGGAAGATCCTCCGGGCCGGAGCGTGGCCGCCTTCCTGGAGGTTGACCTGCACCGTGATCTGGCGGCGGTAGCCGGGCTCGTCGGCGAGGCGCGGGAGGTGCAGGGTCTTCGCGATCCGCCCGTGGTGGGCGATCGCGTCGCCGAGCGGGGCAGGGCGTCCGTCGCGTGAGAGCCTCCGGATGACGCCGTGGGCGCGGACGGCTCCGGTGCGGACAGAGCCGATGATCCGCAGGATGTCCTCCCAGTGCCGCTCGATGCGCACCGGGTCGTCCCGGCCGCGGGCGGCGTCGGTGAAGGCACCGCAGTCGGCCGTGTGGTCGATGCGCCACAACTTCCGGCCGGGCGGGTCCACCAACTGCGGGACGCAGGCGAACCCGGCCAGGGTGAGCAGACCGAAGACGATGTCGCTGCTTATGTGGACAGTTCAAGTTGATCTTCCTTCGGTGTGTCGCTCGGATCGTTGGCGGTGCCGGTGTCGGCCAGAGAAGCCGCCCGCATAGAGTGAGGTCTTCGGTGGAGTGGCAGGGGTGGGACCGTGGAAATCACCGTCCAGTGGATACGGACGTCCTGGACGAAGCAGTCCCGGGGAGGAGAGGCCGCCGCCCGCAGGAACGCGGCCCCGGTTGGCTTCGCTGTCCCGAATGTGCCGCCCTCGTTTGCCCACGTGGTCCGCATGCATGAGCGAGACGGCTTCGAGCCCCGTGGCGGCCAGGAAGACCTGCGCAAGGTCGACGTCCAGCTGCGCGAAGCCGACGGTCGGTTGCGGGTCCAACCCCGGGTGGAGCCGCTGTTCGGCATACCGCCTCGGCCGCGACGGCCCCCAGCCGTGCGCCTTGCCTCCGGCCAGTGGGTCCGCTGGCAGCTGAACTACCGTTTCAGCAGCGCGGCGGGTGTGCGGGACTGGTCGTACTGGCTGGACACCTTCAACATCGCCTATGGCCCGGTGGATGCCGACGTGTTCTTGTCGGAGCCCACTGTGTATGTAGACGAGCGCGGACCGCTCCGGTAGCTCCGCCACGGGTTGATCACGCACTGGAGCCGGTCCCCTCTGCTTCAGCGTTGAGGGGCTGGCCGAGGTCGGTCAGGAGTCTTTCGATGCGTTCGCTGGTGCAGCGGTGGCGTTCGACCTCGCGGTCCCAGCCGCGTTCGGCCGCATTGTGGGCGAGGGCCAGCTCGACCTCGCGCCGTGCTCGCAGGCGTGGCGCGTATTCGGGTGTGGTGACGAACTTCGCGCAGGCCAGGTAGAGGTCACACTCGCAGGGGCCTTCGGCTGGGAGCCGGAGACAGCGGCCGAGTTCGAGTTCGGTCTTGAAGAAGTTGGTCTTGAGCCAGTCGACCGAGGTGTCCGGCAGTGTGCCGTTGCGCAGTTCGTCGGCGGCCGGGCCGGCGATAGTGGCGCCGGGGCCGAGCACGGCCTGGTAGTCGCGCAGGACTTCCTGGTCACTGATCTGCGCGTAGACGAGGGCCATGTTCACGGAGGTGTGCCCGAGGACCTTCATGATGGTGTGGAGCTTCGCGCCGCGTTCGGCGAGCTGGGTGCCGACGGTGTGACGGAACCGGTGGGCCGAGACGGTGCCGCGGCCGGTGCCGCCACGTCCGCCGGGGCGGACAAGGGCAACGGCCTTGCAGGCGGTCTGGATCGGGGTCTCGAACAGGTAGTACGTCGACAGCAGCTTGCCGTGGCTCATGAACAGGTAGCGGATCTCCTCGCCGGTCCGCTCGTCGGTGAACGGCCGCTCCGGTGCGCTTTTGCGCAGGTGGATGACCTTCTGCAGGGCCTCGGCGGCGTCCTCGTGCAGGGGGACGACGCGCTCCTTGTAGGTCTTGCGGCCGGACAGGCGAAGCCGCGGGGTGCCGTCGGGGTGGCGGTCCAGGCAGTCCAGCGGCAGGCGCTGGATCTCGGTGCGGCGGGCTCCGGACCAGCGGGCGACTAGGGCCTCTCGTTTGGATCAGGTCGGCCGCGACCGACGGTGCGTCGTGGCCGACCCGAGCGGGGCTTGGTGCGTGCAGATGCAAGGCGGAGGA
>NZ_JBEORT010000081.1:0-31472 GCF_040302425.1 Streptomyces sp. NPDC126497 | reverse complement strand
CCCCGGGGGGGCTGGGCCACTCCGCGGCCGGCGGCGCCCGCGGGGGGGGGGGCGCGCGGGCCCCCCCCGCGCTGCCCGGGGGCGCGGGGGGCGCGGGGGCGCCGGGGGGGGGGCCCCGGGCCCCCCGCCGCGTTCTCCGGCGCCCGCGCACGCGCCGGGCCACCGCCGTCACGCCGGTGCGAGCCACCGGGCCGTCACACCGGAGTGAGGCGCGGGCCCGGTGTGCCGACGTGAAGCGCGGGGCCGGGGGCGCCTTACTTCAGCGCGAGCCAGGCCACCGCGGCGACGACCGCCACGGCGACGACGATGCCGACGATCAGGCCGATCCGCGGACCGCCGCCGGTCGCGGCGGCCTGCCGGTCCTGGGGTCCCTCGTCGACGAACGCGCGGAACATCTGGGTGCTGCCGGCGGGGTCGTGGTTGCCCTGCGGGCCCTGGGAGTTAGCCATGTCCCGAGACCCTAGCGAATGCCCGGTGGGGCACCCAAGCGGGGGCGGGCGGAGGGGCTCCGCCCGGAGCGGGCCGGCCCCGGGGAAGCGGCTCCCCGACGGGACGGGAACGACACCTCCGGACCGGCGGACGGCCCAGCCGGGGGCGGCCAGGGCCCGGACCTGCGGGTTTACTTTCGTGATTACTTGCCTTTGCCAAGTTTTTGGGTCGAGAGGCCTCTTTTTGTTTGCCTGCAGCAACCATTCATTCCTATCGTTGCCCTAAGCAATCAACTGGGAGGTGTCGTGGCCGAGCGGGCGCAGTACGAGGAGCTGGTGCGGCAGTTCAGCGCCTTCGGCGCCGTCAAGCGGGAGATGAACCGGATCATGCCGGCCGACTGTCCCAGCGGATCCGCCGCCGTGCTGACCCTGCTCGGCCGCCACGGCGACATGCGCATGAGCAAGCTCGCCGAGCTGCTCTCCGTGGACATGTCGGTCACCAGCCGCCACGCCGCCCACCTGACCGAGCGCGGCTGGGTCGAACGGTCCCCCGACCCCGCCGACAAGCGGTCCCGCATCCTGCACCTCACCCCCGCCGGCCAGACCCAGCTCGACGAGTTGTTCCGGCGGACCACCCAGCTCCTCGCGGAGCGCCTGAACGACTGGTCCGACGACGAGGTCGGCCGGCTCGCCCAGCTGATGACCCGGCTCAGGGACAGCTTCGGCGACTGCCGTGCGGGCCCCCGCCCGGCATCTCCCGCCCTCGAACAGACCACCCGTACACCCGCAAGCACTTAAGAGAAGGAAGTCCATGGCAACGACCACACCGAACGGTGTGCGGGCTCATGCCAAGCACGGGGGAGGCTCCTCCACGGACGCTCCGATGTCCCATCGGCAGATCATGGAAGCGCTGTCCGGGCTGCTGCTCGGCATGTTCTGCGCCATCCTGTCGTCGACCATCGTCACCAACGCCCTGCCCGAGATCGTGGGCGACCTCGGCGGCGGCCAGAGCGCCTACACCTGGGTCGTCACCGCCTCGCTGCTGACGATGACCGCCTCCACCCCCCTGTGGGGCAAGCTCGCCGACCTGACCAGCAAGAAGATCCTGGTCCAGTCAGCCCTGGTCGTCTTCGTCATCGGCTCCGTCGTGGCCGGTCTGGCGCAGAACCCGGGCATGCTGATCACCGCGCGCGCCATCCAGGGCCTCGGCGGCGGCGGTCTGTCCGCCCTGGCGCAGATCATCATGGCCGCGATGATCTCCCCGCGCGAGCGCGGCCGCTACTCCGGCTACATCGGGGCCACCTTCGCCGTCGCGACCGTCGGCGGTCCGCTGCTCGGCGGCGTCATCACCGACACCAGCTGGCTCGGCTGGCGCTGGTGCCTCTACGTCGGCGTGCCCTTCGCGGTCATCGCGCTGATCGTGCTGCAGAAGACGCTGAACCTCCCCGTGGTCAAGCGGAAGGTCAAGGTCGACTGGGCCGGCGCCTTCTTCGTCACCGCGGCCGTCTGCCTGCTGCTCGTCTGGGTCACCTTCGCCGACGACAAGTACGACTGGATGTCCTGGCAGACCGGCGTCATGGTCGGCGGCTCGGTCGTGCTGACGCTGATCTTCCTCTTCGTCGAGTCGAGGGCCAGCGAGCCGATCATCCCGCTGCGCCTGTTCAGGAACCGCACCATCACCCTGGCCTCGCTGGCCTCGCTCTTCGTCGGCATCGCGATGTTCGCCGGCACCGTCTACTTCAGCCAGTACTTCCAGCTGGCCCGGGACAAGTCCCCGACGATGTCGGGCGTCATGACCATCCCGATGATCGGCGGCCTGTTCATATCGTCCACGGTCTCCGGCATCATCATCACCAAGACCGGCAAGTGGAAGAGCTGGCTGCTGGCCGGCGGCGTGCTGCTGACGGCGGGCCTGGGCCTGCTGGGCACCATGCGCTACGACACCCCGTACTGGCACATCGGCGTCTTCATGGCGCTCATGGGCCTCGGTGTCGGCATGATGATGCAGAACCTGGTCCTGTGCACGCAGAACCAGGTGGCCCCGAGCGACCTGGGCGCTGCCTCCTCCGTGGTGACCTTCTTCCGGTCCCTCGGCGGCGCGGTGGGCGTCTCGGTGCTCGGCTCGGTCATGTCCAGCCGGATCAGCGACTACGCCAAGGACACCATCGGACAGCTCAGCCCGCAGGAGCAGGCCGCAGCCGCCAAGGCCTCCGGCAGCGGCACCATCCCCGACATGGACCTGCTGCCCCCGTCCATCCGCACCTGGCTGGAGAGCGCCTACGGGCACGGCATCGCCGACATCTTCCTGTACGTCACCCCGATCGCCCTGCTCGCCTTCCTGGTGACCCTGTTCATCAAGGAGGTCCCGCTGCGGACCTCGGGCGCGCTGGCCCAGGCCGCCGAGGAGAACGCCCCGGCCCAGGACCCGGCCCCGGCGCCGGCCGCCGGGAGCGCCCCCGCCCCGGCCGCGGCGGTCGCCAACGCCGAGGCGGCCGGCGAGGACCCGGCCGACCGGCCGCTGTCCGCCACCGTCGTCCGCCCGGAGGAGTCCGCCCCCGGCGGCATCCCGGTGCGCGGTGTGGTGCGCGGAACCGACGGCGCACCCGTGCCGCAGGCGGCCGTCACACTGATCTCGCTGGGCGGGCGTCAGCTGGGCCGCTCGGTGGCGCAGGCCGACGGCGGGTACGCGGTGGACGCGCCCGGCGCCGGGTCGTACGTCCTGATCGCCGCCGCCGACGGCCACCAGCCGCAGGCGTCCACGATCGTGGTGAACGGCGAACCGGTCGCCTACGACGTCCTGCTCAGCGGCACCAGTGGACTGACCGGACTGGTCCGCGCCGCGGACGGCGGCCGGCCGGTGCCGGACGCGATGGTGATCGTCACCGATGTGCGCGGGGACCTGCTGGCCACCGGGAGCACCGCTGAGCAGGGCGAGTTCTCCTTCGCCGAGCTGGTGCCGGGCACGGTGACCGTGGCGGTGAACGCCGCCGGGTACCGGCCGCGCGCCCTGCCCGTCGAGGTGGGCGGCGCCGGGGTCACCCGGGTCGAGGTCGACCTGGAGACCGGCGCCCAGGTGCGGGGCGTGGTCCGCGCCCCGCACGGACCGCTGGCCGACGCCCGGGTCACCCTGGTCGACGCGGCGGGCAACGTGGCCGGCACGGCGACGACCGGGGCGGACGGCGCGTACGCCTTCGCCGATCTGGACGGCGGCGAGTACACCGTCATCGCCACGGGCTACCCGCCGGTGGCGACCGCGCTGACGGTCACCGGCGCCGGTGTCGACGACCACGACATCGAGCTCGCCCACCCGGGCGAGTAGCGAGACCCCGGCCCGTGGCGGGCGGGCGCGTCCTGTAGCGGAGACGCGCCCCCGCCACGGGCCGGTCCCATCCGGCCGTTTTATACGTATGTAAAGGGAGAAAACGGGATGCCACTGACCGCGAGGATCCGTACCCGGGACGGATGGGCCGTGTCGCACGCGGTCGTCACGGTGACCGACGGGACCGGCGCACAGGTGCTGCGCGCCGAGGCGGACCCCGAGGGCACCGTCCGGGACGCCACCGCGCTGGTGCCGGGGGCGTACACCGTGATCGTCACCGCGGTCGGGTACGCGCCCGCCGCCGCGAGCGCGATCGTCACCGCGAGCGGGCGGGCCGAGGTCGGGACGGTGACGCTGGCCCGGCAGGGCGGCACCGAGCTGCCGCCGCCGGGACCGTGGACCGTGGACCCGGCGCACTCGAGCGTGGCGGCCGTCGCCCAGCACCTGGGCATCTCCAGCGTGCGGGGCCGGTTCACCGAGTTCGCGGCCAGGGTGGAGATCGCGCCGGACGACGTCGCCCGGTCCCGGGTCGAGGCGGTGATCCGGGCGGCGTCCATCGACACCGGCAACGGGATGCGCGACACCCACCTGCGGTCCGCGGACTTCCTGGACGTCGAACGCCACCCCGAGATCACCTACCGGTCCACCGGCCTGACCGCGGCGGGCTCCGACCGCTGGACCGTCCACGGCGAACTGGCCATGCGCGGGGTCGTCCGCCCCGTCGACCTGGACCTGGCCTACCTGGGCACCGGGGCGGACCCCTGGGGCGGCACCCGGGCGGCCTTCCGCGCCACGGCGGAACTGCGCCGCGAGGACTTCGCGATGAACTACAACCAGGTCGTCCAGGCCGGCATCGCGGCCATCGGCACCACGCTCCGGGTGGAGCTCGACGTCCAGGCCGTCCAGGGGGAGTCGCTCCCGGCGGCCTGAGTCCCCGTCCTCCGTCAGGGGGTGTGGTGCGGATCGACGATGCGGCGGGCGAGGTCGCGCAGCTTGACGTTCTCCCGCTGCGAGGCCCGCACCAGGCTGTCGAAGGCACCGGCCGCGTCGATGGCCAGGCGCTCCATGAGGATGCCGGTGGCCTGGCCGATCAGGTCCCGGGTGCGCATGGCCTCGGTGAGCTGTTCGCGCACGGTGGCGGAGTCGAGGGCGATGCCGACGTGCGCGGTGAACAGCCGGCCGATCCGCAGCGCGGTCTCGTCGAAGGCGCGCGGCTTGCGGGCGTAGGCGGTGAGCACGGTCAGCCGGCGGCGGTCGGCCCGCAGCCGCAGCGACAGCGCGGAACGCAGACCGAGTCCGGCCAGCGCGTCGTCGCCCCCGCCGTTCTCGCTGTCCTCGACCTCGGCCACGGGGGCGGTCCACAGGCGGTGCCAGTACGGCTGCCGCCCGGCGGCCCCGCGGTCGTCGCCCTCCTCGGCGGTGCGCACCACGTCGTCGGTCCAGGCGACCGCGGAGCGCCGGTCGTCCCGTTCCACGACGGAGATGCCCGCGTGGTCGGCGCCGGGCACGAGCTCCACCGCGAGGCGGACGGCGGTGTCCAGGGTGCTTCCCGGGGTGGAGGTCCCGTGCAGTCGCCGTGCGGCTTCGGTGAGCGCTTCCGCCAGGTCCAGCCCGGCCGGAAAGCGGGACAAATCAGAAAACTGGGATGTATCCACTACGAACCTCTTCGGCGTGCACGGCACCACGGCCGTGCGCAGGAGAGCTCCGCAGCACATTCCCGACTGCGAGCACAGGACGCACAGAACTCTATCTGTTCGGTTGCGCTGAGGTGACGTCCGGACCTGCGGTATCGCCCCCTCGGGGACCGGTCGCCCCGCCGGGTCCGCTTCCACCGGCGCCCTCCGACGTGGTGCAATGGGCGGACGGGTCAGGAAGCGGCCTTGCCGGAATCCCGGACGACACACATCTGCCAGGTGAGCGCCGTGACCTTCCCGCCGAACCCCTCCGACCCGCGTGACGCGTCCGAGCACGCACTGCTCCGGTTCCCCCCGGAGATCGACTCCTCCAACGCCGGGGACGTCCTCGACGCCGTCCTCTCCCGGAACCGTCCCGGTGACGTCCCGCGGCCCCGGGTCCTGGTCCTCGACCTCACCGCGACGGTGTTCATGGACTCCCAGGGCGTCCGCCTCATCAACGAGGTGCGCCGACGCCTGTGCCCCGGCACCCGGGTGTACGTGGTGGCCCTCCCGGACAGCGTGGCCGGCCGCGTCCTCGAACTGACCGGCCTGCGCCGCGACGTCCCCGTGTACGACAACCTTCCCGAGGCCATGGCGGCCTAGGCTGACGCCATGGCACCCAACATCGCGACGAACACCCGTGTCTCCCTCGACGAGCTGCTGGACTTCGTACGGCCCCGGCACCGGGCGATCCTGCTGACCCGGCGGGCCGACGGCGGCCCCCAGGGTTCGCCGCTGACCTGCGGGGTCGACGACTCGGGCCGGATCGTGGTCTCCACGTACCCCGAGCGCGCCAAGACCCGCAACGCCAAGCGGGACGCCCGGGTGAGCCTGATCGTCCTCAGCGACGAGTGGAACGGGCCGTGGGTCCAGATCGACGGCACCGCCGAGGTGGTGGACTCGCCCGAGTCCGTGGAGCCGCTGGTGGAGTACTACCGGAACATCGCCGGGGAGCACCCGGACTGGGACGAGTACCGCGCCGCCATGGTCAAGCAGGGCAAGTCGATCATCCGGATCACCCCGGAGCGCTGGGGTCCGGTGGCGACCGGCGGGTTCCCGGCGCGGCTGGTCGAAGGGGAGTAGGTCCGGGCGCTCCCGCTCACCCCCGGCCGCGGGCCGCCATCGCCTCGATGCCGGCCACCAGCAGGTCCAGCGCGAAGGCGAAGTCCCGCTCCGGCATCTCCTCGACCGTGTCGCCGCCCCGGGCCTCCCCGGCCCCGGCCGGCTCCTCGATCACTTCGGAGGCGTCCGGTGACCGCGTCGCCTCTCTCATGGCGTGCCGGTGGTACTCGTCGGCCGTCACGCCGGCCGCGGCGGCCCGGGCCGGGAAGTGGCCCTCGATCGTGCCGTAGCCGTAGACGAACTGGAAGACGGCGGAGACGGCCCCGGTCACCCCGTGCGCCGGCAGCCCGGCCCTGCCGATGACCTGCTGGACCACCTGGGAGAACCCCAGCGCGTTGGGGCCGACGTTGAGGAACCTCCCGGCCAGCGGCGACAGCCAGGGGTGGCGCACCAGCAGCGCGCGGTACTCGCGGGCGAGGGTGCGCAGCTGGTCGCGCCAGTCCTCGCCGGTGGCCGGGTCGGGCAGCGTGAGCTCGCCGAAGGCGCGGTCCAGGGCGAGTTCGAGGAGGTCGTCCTTGGTGTCGACGTACCAGTAGACGGACATCGCCGTCACCTTCAGTTCGGCGGCGAGCCGGCGCATGGAGAACGCGGCCAGGCCCTCGGCGTCCAGCAGCCGCACGGTGACCCCGGTGATCCTCTCCCGGTCGAGGCCCGACGGCTGTCCGCCGCCCCGCCCGCCGCGGGGGGCCCTGTCCTTCAGCCAGACACTGGGCCGCGGCGCACCCGTGGACCGCTCGGCTGCCCTCGCCATGGCGCACCTTCTCCTCGACTCGCCGGTGCCGGCCGGTGCGGGACCCGTGCCCGGGTGCGCGGACCGGCCGGCTCTCAGGCCCCCTGCCGCGATTCTGCCCGGTCCGCCCGGTGCGGCAACGCCGCCGCGGCCGATCCGCCGGGCGGCACCGCCACCGCTCCCACCAGCGGACTCGTCCCCGGCCCGGCCGGGAGCGCTCCGGTCGGGGCCGGCCCGAGCGGCGCGGCCGGCGGGCGTCAGCTGTCGGTGGTCCTCTGCGTGAGGTCGTAGAAGGTGGCCGAGCCGGCCGTCACCTCCTTGAAGTTCTCCCGCACCCAGGTGGAGATCTGCCCGGAGCCGCCGGAGTCGCCGCCCATGCCGCCGCCGGCGACGAAGTAGTGGATCCTCCCTGCCGCCACGTACTCCTTGAACCGGGCGAGCGTCGGGGACGGGTCGGTGCCGTTGAAGCCGCCGATCGCCATCACGGGCTCCCCGGTGGAGAGCTGGTAACTCGCGGCGTTCTGGGCGCCGATGGCCGCGGCGACCCAGGTGTAGTCGCCGGCGTCGGCCTCCAGCAGTTCCTTCGCCTCGGAGTCGACGTCCGCGCCGCCGAGCAGACCGCCCGTGCCACCGCCGCCGGGCCCGCCGCCCTCGGTGGTGCCGCCGGTGCCGTTCCCCGGGGCGCCCTGACCGCCCTGACCGTCCTGGCCCATCGGGCCGCCGTCCGGGAAGCCGCCGGCGCCGTCGCCGCCCGCGCCGGGCGGGATCCGGCCCTGGCCGCCCTGCGGGTTCCGCCCGCCGGGCCCGCCCCCGCCGGGGAAGCCGCCGCCCCCGCTCGCCCCGGCCGGACCGGCGGTGACGATCGACCCGGTGTGCCCCTCCTGCACGGTGCTCAGCGTGTACGCCGTCGGACCGGCCAGCGCGGCCGCCAGGCCCAGCCCCGCCGCCGCGAGCGCCACCCGCCGCCCCACCCGGCCCGCGAGGACCAGCCCGAGGGCGGCGACCAGCCCGCCGACCAGGACCAGCCACTTCAGCCACGGCAGGTAGTCGGGCGTGCGGTCGAGCAGCACGTACCCCCAGGCGGCCGTGGCCGTGACGGCGGCCGCCAGGGCGAGCGACGCCCACGGCGCCCGCCGCTTCTCCCACAGGGCCGCCGCGCCCATGCCGACCACCGCCGCGAGGTAAGGGGCGAGGGCCACCGTGTAGTACTGGTGGAAGATGCCGGCCATGTGGCTGAAGACGACCATGGTCGTCAGCAGCGAGCCGCCCCACACCAGGAACGAGGCGCGGGCGAGGTCGGTCCGCGGGGCCTTCCGGGTGAGGACCAGACCGGCGACGAGCAGGATCAGCGCGGCGGGCAGCAGCCAGGAGATCTGGCCGCCGACCTCGGAGCCGAACATCCGGTCCCAGCCGGTCTCGCCCCACTGTCCGCCGCCGCCCGCGCCACCGCCGACGCTGCCGGTCTCCTCGCCGTTGAGCCGGCCGAGACCGTTGTAGCCGAAGGTCAGCTCCAGGAAGCTGTTGTTCTGCGAGCCGCCGACGTACGGGCGCGACGAGGCCGGCCACAGTTCGACGACCGCCACCCACCAGCCGCCGGAGACGACCAGCGCGACGGTCGCCAGGGCCAGCTGGCCCAGCCGCTTCCTCAGCCGCACCGGCGCGCAGACGCCGTGGACCAGCGCGAGGGCCGGCAGGATCAGGAAGGCCTGGAGGGTCTTGGCGAGGAACGCGAAGCCGATCGCGGCCCCGGCCCACACCAGCCACTTGGTGCGGCCGTCCTCCAGGGCGCGGACCACGAGGTGGCAGGCGACGGACATCAGCAGCGCCAGCATCGCGTCCGGGTTGTTGAACCGGAACATCAGCGCCGCGACCGGGGTGAGCGCGAGGACCGCGCCCGCGATCAGACCGGCCGCCGGGCCGGAGCGGCGGCGGACGGCGGCGTGGACGACGGCGACCGTGCCGACGCCCATGAGCGCCTCGGGCACCAGGATCGCCCAGGAGTTCAGGCCGAAGACCCTGACCGACAGCTCCATCGGCCACAGCGAGGCCGGGGGCTTGTCCACGGTGATGGCGTTCGCCGCGTCCAGCGAGCCGAAGAAGAACGCCTTCCAGGACTCGCTGCCCGCCTGGACGGCCGCCGAGTAGAAGGAGTTGGCGTACCCGGAGGCGCTCAGGCCGTAGAGGTAGAGCAGTCCGGTCACCAGCAGCAGGGCGAGGAGGGCGGGGCGCGCCCAGCGGGGGTCCTCGGGCCGGCCGCGCCACGTCCTGCGGGCGAGGGACCCGCGGGGTGCGTCGGTACCGGGGGCCGCGTGCCGGGCCCCCTCGGGGGGTCCCCAGGCGGCGGGGTCCGCCGGGGGACCCGTCCGGTCGTACTGCGTGCTCATCGGAAGTCCCTCGGGTCGGAGTCGGAAGGCCGGGACGGACGGGTGGGGAGCGGCGGGCGGACCGGCCGGAGCGGCAGGGTCGCGTCCTGCCGGGCGGAGGGGGCGCCGGTCCCGGGGAACCGGCCGTGGTCCGGGAACACCCACGCGCGGAAGAGCAGGAACCGCAGCACGGTCGCCGCGAGGTTGGCCGCGACGAGGACCGCCAGCTCGGTGGAGTGGGCCGGGTCACCGGCGGCGGCGTTCAGCGCGGCGAGCGAGCCGCTGGTCAGGGCGAGACCGATGCCGAAGACGACCAGGCCCTGCGCCTGGTGCCGTACGGCCCCGCCGCGCCCCCGCACCCCGAAGGTGAGCCGCCGGTTGGCGGCGGTGTTGGCGACCGCGGAGACCAGCAGGGCCAGCCCGTTGGCGGTCTGGGAGCCGGTGAAGGCGCGGAAGCCGCTGTAGAGCAGCAGGTAGCAGAGGGTGGACAGGACGCCGACGACGCAGAAGCCGACCAACTGGCGGGCCAGTCCCTGCGGCACGTCCTCGATGTTCCGGTCGCGCGGGTCGTCGCCGAAGGGCCGGGCGAGCCGGTCCAGCGGCAGCGAACCGGTGGCCAGCGCCCTGCCGACCCGCCAGACGCCCTTGAGGTCGTCGGTCGCCGTGCGCACGATGTGCACGGTGGAGTCGGGGTCGTCGACCCAGTCGACCGGCACCTCGTGGATGCGCAGGCCCGCGCGCTCGGAGAGGACCAGCAGCTCGGTGTCGAAGAACCAGCCGCTGTCCTCCACCAGCGGCAGCAGCACCCGGGCCACGTCACGGCGGATCGCCTTGAACCCGCACTGCGCGTCGGAGAAGCGGGCCTGCAGCGAACCGCGCAGGATCAGGTTGTACGAGCGGCTGACGAACTCCCGCTTGGCCCCCCGCACCACGCGTGAGCTGCGGCTCAGCCGGGAGCCGATGGCGAGGTCGGAGTGGCCGGAGATCAGCGGGGCGACCAGCGGCAGCAGCGCGTTGAGGTCGGTGGACAGGTCCACGTCCATGTAGGCGAGGACGGGGGCGTCCGAGGCGGACCAGACGGTCCGCAGCGCCCGGCCGCGCCCCTTCTGCTCCAGGCGCACCGACCGCACCCGGGGGAACCGTTCCGCCAGCCGACCGGCCACGTGCGGGGTGCCGTCCGTGGAGGCGTTGTCGGCGATCGTGATGCGGAAGGCGTAGGGGAAGGTGCGGGTCAGGTGCTCGTGCAGCCGGCGGACGCACGGCTTGAGGTCCTTCTCCTCGTTGTAGACGGGGATCACGACGTCCAGGACCGGCGTGCCCGCGCCGGCGGCCGGGAGGTGCTCCCGCGCCGGCAGGGTGCCGGGAGAAGAATCGGTTCGCATGGAACCGACTCTGCTCAGGCACCCTGTCGTGCCCGTGTGGTGAGGCTGTGCCGCGGCTGTGAGTACGGCTCGGGCGCCGACTGTGGTTCCACGGCCGGGAGATGGAGCGTGAACACGGTCCGCCCCGGCACGCTGTCGACGGTCACGGCGCCGCCGTGCGCGGTCGCCACGGCCTGCACGATGGCCAGGCCCAGACCGGTCGAGCCGGTGGCCCGGGTGCGTGCCGAGTCGCCGCGCGCGAACCGTTCGAAGACGCGCGGGAGCAGCGCGGGCGGGATGCCCGGACCGTCGTCGGCCACGTCCACGCGGAGCCAGGGCCCGTCGCGGCGCACCCGGGCGGTGACGGTGGTGCCCGGCGGGGTGTGGTTGCGGGCGTTGCCCAGCAGGTTGACGAGGACCTGCTGCAGCCGGGCGGCGTCGGCGCACACCGGCGCGGGCTCGTCGGGCAGTTCGAGCCGCCAGACGTGGTCCTGGCCGGCGGCGCGGGCGTCGCTGACGGCGTCCACGACGAGCGGGACGAGGTCGGTCTCCTCGAACCGCAGGGGACGGCCCGCGTCGAGCCGGGCGAGCAGCAGCAGGTCCTCGACGAGCAGGGTCATCCGGCTCGCCTCGGACTCGATCCGCCCGAGCGCGTGCCGGGTGTCGGGGCCGACCTGCTCCCGGCCGCGCCGGGTGAGTTCGGCGTAGCCCCGGATGGAGGCCAGGGGCGTACGCAGCTCGTGGCTGGCGTCCGCGACGAACTGCCGTACCCGGGTCTCGCTCTCCTGCCGGGCGTGCAGCGCCCCGTGGACGTGGTCGAGCATCCGGTTCAGGGCGGCGCCGACCCGGCCGACCTCGCTGTGCGGGTCGCACTCGGACTCCGGCACGCGCTCCTTGAGGTGCACCTCGCCGGTGTGCAGGGGCAGTTCGGAGACGCGGGTGGCGGTGGCGGCGACCTTGCGGAGGGGGCGGGTGGCGATGCCGACCAGGACGTACCCGGCGATCCCGGCGGCGACCAGTCCGGCGCCGGTGACGCTGATCTCGACCAGGATGAGGGTCTCGATGGTGTCGTTCGTGTCGTCGGTCGGAAGCGCGACGTAGAACTCGCCGTTCCGGCCGCTCTCGTACTGCACCCGGTACTCGCCCAGGCCCGGCAGGTGGACGGTGTGCCGGCGGTCGTCGCGCGGGACGGCGGCGACGGCCGCGAGCTGGGCCTCGGTGAGCCGCGTCGCCTCGGACGTCGGAACGCTGTTCTCGGTCTTGCGCTTGCTGACGATCCCGTCGGTCACCCGGCCGTCCTCGACGGTGACACCGATGGTGCCGATGCGCTGCGGGCCCATGGTGACGAAGTCGAGGGGGTCCTCGCCCTTCGGGAGCCGAGGCGGCGGCCCGCCCTTCTCGGGACCGCCCGACGCGCGCGCCGCGACCTCACGCAGCTGCCCGTCGAGCTGCTCGTACAGATGGGACCGCAGCGCCAGCGTGGTCACGGTGCCGATCACCGCGCACACCACCGCGATCAGCGCCACCGACGCGACGACGAGTCGCGTCCGCAGGGTGCGCGGGGTGCGCGCCCGCCGCTGCGGACGCGGCCGCCGTCGTCCGCTCATCAGGCCGCGGGCTTGATCAGGTAGCCGGCGCCGCGCCGGGTGTGGATCATCGGCTCACGGCCCGCGTCGATCTTCCTGCGCAGGTACGAGATGTACAGCTCGACGACGTTCGCCTGCCCGCCGAAGTCGTACGACCAGACCCGGTCGAGGATCTGGGCCTTGCTGAGCACACGCCGCGGATTGCGCATGAGGAAGCGCAGCAGCTCGAACTCGGTGGCGGTGAGGTGGATGCCGTCGCCGCCGCGGGTGACCTCGTGGCTGTCCTCGTCGAGGGTGAGGTCGCCGACGACCAGCATCGACTCGGAGCGGCGGTCGGCCGCGCCGGAACGGCGGATCAGCCCGCGCAGCCGGGCGACGACCTCCTCCAGGCTGAACGGCTTGGTGACGTAGTCGTCCCCGCCGGCGGTCAGTCCGGCGATCCGGTCCTCGACGGCGTCCTTGGCGGTGAGGAACAGCACGGGCACGTCCGGCAGCTCCCGGCGCAGCCGGCCGAGGATGGCCAGCCCGTCCATGTCCGGCAGCATCATGTCCAGCACGACGGCGTCGGGCCGGAACTCGCGTGCGGTGCGGAGGGCTCCCTGGCCGTCTCCCGCGCTGCGGATCTGCCAGCCCTCGTACCGCAGGGCCATGGACAGCAGTTCGGTGATCGACTGCTCGTCGTCCACCACAAGCACGCGGACCGGGCTCCCGTCCGGCCTCAGCAGTTCGGTGCGCCCCTGGGGCGAGATCGTGGTCATACCGCACACGATGTCCGGGACCTCTGAGAGCACCCTTTCGGGAACCTGTGTTTTGCCTGAGAAACCCACGGCCTCCGCTCGGCCGGGGCGCCCCGGGTCCAGAGGCGCGGTCCCGGGTCAGAACAGGCCGTCCTGCGTCGCCGCCCGCTCCCTGACCGTCCTGACCGGCACCGCGAGCTCCCGCCCGCCGGCCGGGAGCAGTTCCCATCCGGCCAGCAGCCGGGTGTCCAGCACCACGACCCCCCTCCCCGTCGCCAGGTGCAGGTCGGGACCGGCGGCGGCCACCAGCTCCCCGCTCACCGCGCCCCCGGCGACCAGCTCGCTCACCTCCCCCACGGCGGGCGGCACCCCCGCCAGCCCGAACACCCCGACGTGGTCGACCGGCCGGAACGGCTCACGGACGAGCGACTCCGGCCATCCGTCCAGGGCGACCGCCCGCGCGTGCAGTCCGGCGATCTCGGCCGCCCGGTCCCCTTCCCCCGCCGGGAGGTCCGCCCGCACCGCCCGCTTGTCGGCGTAGGGGATCCGGTCGGGCACGCGGAGCGCGGCGCGCAGCAGCTCCTCGGCGCGTCGCGCCGCCATCAGCGGCCCGGTCCCCAGCCAGCTGAAGCAGACCGCCCCCTGCTCCAGCAGCCGTGCGGGACCGCGCCGCACGGCGGTGATGCCGACCTTGGTCATCCCGGGCCCGAACCACGCCAGGTAGACGCGGTAGGGCCGCGGATCGTCGGCGAGGGTGTCGGCGGCCACCGAGTGCGCCCGGTCCAGCCGGGCGCACTCCCCGCAGCGCGCCCCCGTGCTCCGCCCCGGGACCGCCGCCCCGAGCGGACACGCGTTCCCCCGTGCCCCCACGCATGTCCGCCCTCCCCCCTCCCCCTGCCCGACTCCGAAGGCCACCCGCTTCCCCCGGGTCAGCGCGGAGCGCCGGCCGCCCTCCCACGCCAGCACGGGACCGTCCGCCGACCACCGCAGCCCCGAGCACCTCCATGCCTGTGCCATCTCCGACGAGCGTAGGGGCCGCCACCGACAACGCCCGCGGCTCAGCCGTCGGTCCGTCCCGCTCCCACGGGACGCGCGTCCCGCGCGTCACCGCGCACCGCGGGGACGACGACCCGTCCGGACACCTCCCGCGCCGCGGGCCGGCCCCGGCCGGCCAACCGGCAGCCGAGGCACCCCGCATGTCCCCGCCGGGCGCCCGCGTCCCGCGTCCGCCACCCCCACTGCTCCCTCGGCCGGGGCCCCGGCGGCTTGCCCCATCCGGCGAGGTGCAGCAGCCAGGTGAGGACGAGGGCGGCCAGGACGATCAGCGCCCCGACGGCCAGCAGCGGTCCGGACACCGTGCAGACCCCGAGCCCCACGACCGCCGTACCGGCCCCGGCGATCCCGAAACCCGTCCACCCCGCGACCGTGTGCCCGTGGTCATATGGATGTGCGCTCACGTGCCCGCCCCCTGTGTCGTCGACCCGTAACCTCTCACGCCCTAAGAGATTTACCACAGAAATCCCTCACGAACTAAGGAAAACGAGGATTACCGGAATGCAAGCCAAGCCGCGTCAGCCCGCCACACCGGAGCAGGCGCTGTGGGCGATGGACCAGCTCATCGCGACCCACCTGGTGGGCCAGCATGAGATCGCCCAACGGGTGGGCCTGAACGTCACCGACCTGACCTGCTTCGCCTTCGTCATCGAGGCCGGCGAGAACCTGCTCACGGCCGGCGAGCTGGCGGACCGCGTCCACGTCACGACGGGCGCGATGACCGGGATCCTCAACCGGCTGGAACGCGCGGGCCACATCACCCGCCGCCCCGATCCCGCGGACCGCCGCCGCGTCCGCGTGGCCGCCCTGCCGGACGCCCTGTCCCGCATCCGCGAGATCTACGAGCCCTACTACGCCCGCGTCACCGAACTCTTCGCCGACTACTCCCCCGAGGAGATCTCCGTGCTCCACGACTGGTTCCGGCGCGCGAACGCGGTGGCGGCCGGCTACCTGGAGGAGCACTGCCGCACCGACTGAGACGGCACGCGCGCCGAGGTGCCGAGTGCGGGCCGGAGTGCCAGCCTGGTGGAGGGGCCGCAACGCTCGGGGACAGCCGAAAGGTCGGACACATGGCGAGCAATGTCAGCGGCACGCGCCACCACCAGGCCGGGTGGGAGGCCAGGAGCCCCTGGGCGACGAGCTGGACGGCCGCGGCGGCGGTCCTGATGACGTTCGGCGGCATCATGGCGATCTTCCAGGGCATCGCCGCCATCGCCCAGGACGACGTCTTCGTCACCACCCGGAACTTCACCTACGAGTTCAGCCTGACCGGCTGGGGCTGGATCCACCTGATCCTCGGCGCCCTGGTGACCGTCGCCGGTCTCGCCCTGTTCACCGGGGCCACCTGGGCCCGCGCGGTGGGCGTCGCACTGGCCGGACTCAGCATGATCGCCAACTTCGTGTGGCTGCCCCACGCGCCGGTCTGGTCGATCGCCCTCCTCGTCATCGACGGCTTCATCATCTGGGCCCTGTGCGCACCACGCCGCGAGTCCCGGGAGTAGAGCGCGCCGTCGCGGACCGGAGGGCCCTCTGGCCCGGACTGGCCGGGGTGGCGGGCGTGGTGGCGATGGTCACCGCCTACTTCCTCCTGCCCCTGGACGGTCTGGGCCCGCACCGGCCGGCCCTGAGCTGGACCCTCTTCGTCCTCGCCCTGGTACTGGTGGCCGCCCTGCTGCTGAGGCAGGTGCTCCACGTCCTGCTCGGGCTCCCGAACACACGTCCGGGACTGGTCATCCCCCTGCTGATGACCCTGTCCATCCTGGTCTTCGCGACCACCTACCTGGCCCTGGCCCGGCGTCCCGGCGAGCTCGTCGGCCTCGACACCCGCCTCGACGCCCTGTACTTCACGCTGGTCACCCTCGCGACCATCGGATACGGCGACATCGCCCCGCACGGGCAGGCGGCCCGGCTGGTCGCCGTCCTGCAGATCCTCTACAGCCTCATCTTCCTCACGGCGGCGGCCACCTCCCTGACCAGCTACCTCCGCACCACGCTCCGCCGCCACGGAAACCCCGGCCCTCCGGGCTGACTTCCCCACGTCGCACAATGTTGTGACGTGCATCACACTGGACGGAGCGGGGATTCGCTCCCCGGGCCCCGGACGGACGTCGGCCGATCCGCCGGTCCGGTCCGCCGCGGCCATCCGGCTCCGCAATCCTCACCAAGGGGTGCCCGCTCATGAGCGGCATGGACGCGACTGCTCTCGACACCTTCCGCGCGGCCCTGCGAGGACGTGTCGTCACACCGCAGGACCCGGATTACGACGAGGTCCGCAGTGTCTACAACGCCATGATCGACCGGCGTCCGGCCGCCATCGCCCGGTGCACGGGCACGGCGGACGTACGGACCACCGTCGCCTTCGCCCGGGAGACCGGGGTCGACCTCGCGGTGCGCGGCGGCGGGCACAGCGGGCCGGGCCTGTGCCTGGTCGACGACGGGCTCACCCTGGACCTCTCCCCCATGCGCTGGGCGCGGGTCGACCCGGAGGCCGGGACCGCGCAGCTGGGCGGGGGCAGCCTACTGGGCGACCTGGACCACGAGACCCACGCCTTCGGGCTCGGCGTGCCCTCCGGGATCAACTCGACCACGGGGATCGGCGGTCTCACCCTGGGCGGCGGGCACGGCCACCTGACCCGCGCGTACGGGCTGACGGCCGACAGCCTGGTCGCCGCGGACGTCGTCCTGGCCGACGGCAGCGTCGTCACCGTCTCCGGGAAGGAGCACCCGGACCTGCTGTGGGCGCTGCGCGGCGGCGGCGGCAACTTCGGCGTGGTCACGTCGTTCACCTACCGGCTGCACCCGGTGGACACCGTCGGGGTCGCGGTGACCGTGTGGCCGGTCGACCGCACGCCGGAGGTGCTGCGCTGGTACCGGGAGTTCCTGCCCGCCGCTCCGGAGGAGCTCAACGGGTTCTTCGCGCTCATGACCGTCCCGCCCGGGCCGCCCTTCCCGGAACCGGTCCACGGGCAGAGGATGTGCGCCGTGATCTGGTGTTGCACCGGCGACCTGGCGACCGGCCGCCTGGAGGACACCCTGGCCGTGGTCAACGACCCGGCCCCGCCGGCCTTCCACTTCGCCACGCCGATGCCCTACCCCGCCCTGCAGACCATGTTCGACGAACTGGTCCCCAAGGGACTGCAGTGGTACTGGCGCGGCGACTTCTTCGACGGCATCCCCGACGACGCCGTCGCGGTGCACGAGAGGTACGGCCAGGCCCTGCCCACCGCCCTGTCGACGATGCACCTGTACCCCGTGGACGGAGCGGCCCACCGGGTCGCCCCCGACGAAACGGCCTGGGCCTACCGGGACGCGACGTGGTCCGGCGTCATCGCGGGCATCGACCCCGACCCGGCCAACGCCGATCTGGTCCGGCAGTGGTGCGTCGACTACTGGACCGACCTGCACCCGCACTCCATGGGCGGCTCGTACGTCAACTTCCTCGGCGAGGCGGAGGGCCCCGAGCGCGTCCGCTCCACCTACCGCGACAACTACGACCGGCTGACCGCGGTCAAACGCGCCTACGACCCGGACAACTTCTTCCACGCCAACCAGAACATCCCGCCGGCCGCGGCCTGAGTCGGCCGGTGCGCCGCCGTCACGACGAACGCCGGAGGCCCCGTGGATCAATCCACGGGGCCTCCGGCTCACTGTGCACTCGGCAGGATTCGAACCTGCAACCTTCTGATCCGTAGTCAGATGCTCTATCCGTTAAGCTACGAGTGCTCGTCTTTTCAGTTTTCTCGCCGCTTCCCGGTCCTTTCGGCCCGCTCGCGGCGACAGGAAGAACATTACATGACTGCCGCCGCCATGTGAAATCCGTTCGGCCCACCCCTTGTGACCTGCGCAAACGCGGGGAAGGCGGGGGAGGGAACAACGAGGGAACGACGAAGCCCCGGCCACAGGGGCCGGGGCTTCGTGATGGAGGCGGAGGCGGAGGGATTTGAACCCTCGATGGGCTTTAAGACCCAAACCGCATTAGCAGTGCGGCGCCATAGACCGGACTAGGCGACGCCTCCTCCATGCACAGACCTTCCGCGCGGGCGCGGATCGGTTAGTGCGTGCCGATGATGACACACCCGCGTGGGCTGTCACCAATCGCCACCCACGGTACTAGGCGGGGAGCCCGCAGGGCAAAGCACTTCCGGCCGTCGCGTCGGCGTGGCGCAACGTCCCGCGCGGTGGCGCGTTGGACGGGGCATGTCGCAGATCGTGTCGCAGGTCTCCTCCCGCACTCCCGGTGCCGCCCGTCCCGGGCCGCGCCGGTTCGTCGTCGGTGCCGCCGCCGTGGCGGCCCTCGCCTCGCTGTCCACCGCGCCCCCGGGGGCGTACGCACACGCGCCCGGGCCCGGTGAGCGCCTCACCGTCACCGTGCGCGACGCGGGCGGCGGGGCGGACGGGACGTACGAGGTGCGGTGCCGGCCCAGCGGCGGCAGCCACCCCGACCCCGCCGGGGCCTGCGCGGCCGTCGACCGGAACACCCGGTGGGGACGGGACGCCTTCGCCCCGGCGCCGCGGGACGCCGTCTGCACCCTGCAGTACGGCGGGCCCGCCACCGCCCGCGTCACCGGCACCTGGGCCGGCCGCCCCGTCGACGCGACGTACAGCCGTACGAACGGGTGTGAGATCGCCCGCTGGGACCGGCTGGTGCCGCTGCTGCCCGGAGCACGCGCCGCGGAGCGCGCGTGAGGGGGACCGGGAGCGGGAGGGAGACCGGGAGCAAGAGGGGGCGCGCGGCGGCGAGTCGGGACACAGGGGGGCGTAGAGGTCCCGCGAAGGTTCACGGCGCGTCGGCGCAGGCCGTCACGGGTCGCGGACGTACCGGGCGTCACATCGCCGTCACTTCCCGATGCGATGTCCGTCCCATTCGGCGTCGCGGGCGCAATCCCAGCCCTTAGACTCCCTCGCGTGACACGCTGCGGGCAGGTTGGCAAGATGGCCCGAGCGGTCGGCACGTCGCGGTAACAGGGAGGAAGCGTCTCGTGAGCAGCAGGCCATCCCGAGGCGCTGCTCGCCTCGCAGCCATACTGGACGCCCTTCCGGACGCCCTGGTGCTGGTCAACGCCAACGGCACGGTCGTCAACGCCAACACCATCGCCCTGGAGGCCTTCGAGACCCCGGGCACGGCGCTGGTGGGGCGGGGGCTGCTGGACCTGCTGCCGGAGTTCGACAGCAAGCTCATCCCGGGGTCCATGCGGCGGCCCGACCACGTCGACCCCCGGGCGCGCACCAGGCCGACGCGGATGGTCGCCCGGCGGACCGACGGGACCGAGTTCCCGGTCGAGGTCACCAGTGCGAATCTGGAGACCGGCCAGCAGGCGTACGACACCTACGGCTACACCGGCGACGAGCTGCTGATGCTCGTCGTCCGCGACCTCTCCGGCACCGTCGACACCGAGGCCGAGCTCGCGCGTTCGCAACGGCAGACCGAGATGATCCTGCGCGCCGCCTCCGAGGGCGTCGTCGGGACCGACACCGACGGACGGATCGTCCTCGTCAACCCGGCCGCCGCCCAGATACTGGGTTACCGGGCCGGCGAACTCGGCGGGCGCGAGCTGCACACGCTGGTCCTGCACTCGCGCGCCGACGGCTCCCCCTTCCCGTACGACGAGTCCCCGCTCGCCGACACCCTGCGTTCCGGACGCAAGCACCGGGTGCGCGGTCAGGTGCTGTACGCCAAGAACGGCGACAAGCTGCCGGTCGACCTGACGACCGCGCCGGTGCGCGACGGCGACCAGCTGGTCGGCGCCGTCATGACCTTCCTCGACCGCCGCCCCTACGACGCGCTGGCCAAGGAGAAGGAGGAGGCCGAGCGGGAGCACGCCGAGGAGCTGGAGCGGCTCGCCGAGGAACACGGCTCCGAGCTCACCGCCCTGCGCCAGAGCCACGTCACCGAGCTGGAGGAGCTGCGCGAGAAGCACGCGGAGGAACTCGCCGCGAACGAGGAGCGGTACGCCGCGCTCGGCGAGCGGGAGAAGGACCGCTACGAGGCCCTCGCCGCCCGGCACGAGCAGCTGCTCACCCTGCTCGGGCGGTCCCTGCGGGGCCCGCTGGAGGAACTGCGCCGCGAGCTGTCCGCGCTGGCCGCCGACGACGCCGGACAGCTGTGGCCCGAGGCCAACCAGGTGCTGCACCACCTGTCGGCCGGCTACGCCCGGATCACCACCCTCATCGACAACGTCCTCGGCTACCAGCGGCTCGACGCCGGGAGCGAGCAGGTCGCGCGCACGAAGGTGATGCTCGACGCCGTCGTCGCCGCCGGGGTGGACGGGGCCGTGGAGCTCGTCGGCCCCGGCCGGGTGCAGTTCGCCGTGCACGCGCCGCCCATCGAGGCCGAGGTCGACCCGCGGCTGCTCGCCACCGCCCTCGCGCATCTGGTCGCGGACGTCGCGGGCGTCGACGCCACCGGCAACACGCCCCTGTCCGCCGGCGGTTACCTGGACAACACGGTCGTGGTCGCGGCGGCGCAGCGCGGCGAGGTCGTCCGCATCGAGGTGCGCGGACCGTACGGCGGCGGGGACCCGGTGCACGAGCCGATCGTGCGCGGGATCGTCCGGGCGCACGGCGGTGTGCTGCAGACGCACGAGGTGCCCGGGATGAGCGGCAGCGCGTTCGTCCTCGAGGTGCCGATCGGGGGCGGGGCGGGCGCGGTGGCGGCCGCCGGGCCCGCGGCGCCGGCCGAGGCGGCCGCTCCCGTCGAGGAGGCCGCTCCCGCCGAGCCGGTCCCCGGTGGCGGGCGGCGCCGGGCGCGGCGTGCGTCGGTGGACGCCTTCCTGGACAGCGAGGTGCCGGGCGCGGACGACGGCTCCGGCACGGACTCCGCCCCCACCGGCCGGCGCAGGCGCCGGGCAGCCGCCGCCGTCGAGCCCGGGCGGACGGAGCCTCCGGCGCCGGCGGCATCCGGCGGTACCGGGCGCCGGCGCGGCCGGCCGGCCGAGAACACATCGGCCGCGGTGGGTGCCGAGGTCGAGCTCGTCGGGGCCGCCGAGGTGTCCGAGGGGGCCGTCGTCACCGCCGCCGAGCACGCGGCGGGGGCCGCCGCGTCCAACACGGGGCTGGGCGGGACCGTACCGCCGCAGGGCGTTCCGGCGCCGTCCGGGCAGCGGGCCCGGCAGGGGTCCGGCGAGCAGCACGCGCTGCCGCCGGCGCTGCCCGCGCCGTCCGCCGGGGACCGGTCGGCCGACGTCCCCCAGGCCGAGGTCGCGGTGCAGGTTCCGGCGCAGGCAGAGCCGGCGGGACGGCGCCGGCGGGCGCTGGCCGCCGCCACCGAACGGGCGGCGGCGCAGGAGGCCGCGCCCCGCACGGTGTTCGCGCTGCCGCCGGCCGAGGCGGACCAGGACCAGCAGGCCGACTCGGCGGCGCAGGCCGAGGCGGTCGGGCAGGTCGAGGCGGACGACGGCCGCCATGACGCCGTGCCGCACGACCAGGCCGACGACCGCACCCCGCCGCAGCCGCACCCCACCAGCGCCCCGACGGGCCGCCGCCGCCGGGCCACCGCCCAGCCGGCGGGGACCGACGGCACCCCCGCGCAGCCGGCGAACGGCCGGGCCCCAGGCGCTCCGGCCCCCTGGGGGGCCGCACCCCCGCAGGGGGCACCCGTACCGCCGCAGGGCGCCGCCGTGCCCCCGCAGGGCGCTCCCGTGCCCGCACAAGGTGTCGCCGTACCGCCGCAGGGCACCCCGATCCCGCCGCACGGGACTCCCGTCGCACCGCAGGGCGCCCCCGTCCCGGCACAGGGCACCCCCGTCCCGCCGCAGGGCACACCGGCCCCGCCCCACGGCGCCCCCGTACCCGCACAAGGCGCCGCCGTGCCCCCGCAGGGCACCCCCGTCCCGGCACAGGGCACCGCCGTACCGCCGCAGGGCACACCGGCCCCGCCCCACGGCGCCCCCGTACCCGCACAAGGCGCCGCCGTGCCCCCGCAGGGCACACCGGCCCCGCCCCACGGCGCCCCCGTGCCCGCACAAGGCGCCGCCGTACCGCCACACGGCGCCCCCGTCCCGGCACAGGGCACCCCCGTACCGCCGCAGGGCACACCCGTGCCCGCACAAGGCGCCGCCGTACCGCCGCAGGGCGCCCCGATCCCGCCGCACGGAACTCCCGTCGCACCGCAGGGCACACCGGCCCCGCCGCAGGGCGCCCCGGTACCCGCACAGGGCGCCGCAGCCCCGGCGCCGGGGGCGGCCGTTCCGCCGCGTGGTGCCCCCGGGCCCGCGCAGGGGCAGCCGCTTCCCGGTGGGCAGCCGCTTCCCGCCGAGGCGGCGCCGCGGCAGTGGCCCGGCGCCGGTGACACCTCCGGTGCCGGCACGGCCGTATCCGCGCAGCCCGCGCAGCCCGCGCAGCCGACCCCCGCCGGCGGCACCCCGTTGCCGCCCGAGGGCTCGCCGGCGCAGCGGCCCGCTCAGCCACTGCCCGCGGAGACCGCGGCTCCGGTCGATCCGGACTCCACGCAGGGACGGGCGTTCAGCGTGCGGACGCTGGGACAGGGCGTGCCGTTCAACCGGCAGGCCGCCCAGGTGCAGCAGCCGCTGCCGTCGGCCACGCCTCCCCCGCACCAGCCGGGCGGCTCCGGCCGCCGCCGCAAGCTCGGCACGCGCCCCGACCCGGCCGCGGGTGGCGAGCAGAACGCCCGCCCGCACCCGTCGGCCGAGCCCGTACCCGCCCACGCGCACGCGCACTCCCGGCTCGCGCCGGGGACCGAGGGCACCGGACGGTCGTACGCCATAGGGGCGCCCGACGCGGACGCCGCCGAGGGACCCGAGCCGCTGGACGGTCCGGGCGGGGCCGTCGAGGTGGCGGACCCGCCGCGTCCGCAGCCGATGGACGACGAGCTGCCGCCGGAGCCGCTGGACAACCCGCGCCGGCTGCTGGTGTGGCCCGCGCCGGACGTCACCACGCAGCAGGCGCTGAGCGACCGCGGCTACCGGCCGGTGGTCGTGCACTCGCGCGAGGAGGTCGACGCGCAGATCGCGGCGTTCCCCGCCGCGCTGTTCGTGGACCCGCTGACCGGGCCGATCACCCGCACGGCCCTGCAGTCGCTGCGGCAGGCGGCGGTGGCCGCCGAGGTGCCGGTGATGGTCACGGCCGGGCTCGGGCAGGCCTCGCGCGACGCCGCGTACGGCGCCGACCCCGCCGTACTGCTGAAGGCGCTCGCACCGCGCGACAGCGAACAGCACCCCCCGCGCGTGCTGCTGATCGAGGAGCACGCGGAGATCGCGCTGGCGCTGACCGGGACGCTGGAGCGGCGCGGGATGCAGGTCGCGCGGGCCGCGAGCGACGCCGACGCGGTGGCGCTGGCCGGGCAGTTCCGGCCGAACCTGGTGGTGATGGACCTGATGCAGGTGCACCGCCGCCAGGCCGGGGCCGCCGGGATCGTCGACTGGCTGCGGGCGAACGGGCAGCTCAACCGCACCCCGCTCGTCGTCTACACGGCCGCCGTGGACCGGGCGGACCTGCCACGGCTGGCCTCCGGCGAGACGGTGCTGTTCCTGGCGGAGCGGTCCACCAGCGAAGAGGTGCAGGACGGCATCGTCGACCTGCTGTCGCGGATCGGGACCAACTGACGAACGCCCGTCAGCGGGCGACCAGACGGCGGGCCGCTTCCTTCACCGAGGCGCGCAGCCGGGCGTGGTCCCCCTCCCGTCCGCCGACCAGGATGCGGCGCATCTGCGGGACGACGGCCGTCCAGTTGGCCAGCGCGGTCAGCAGGAACAGCAGGTCGCCCGCCGGGATGGCGTCGGTGACGACCCCGCGGTCCTGGCCGTCCCGGAGCAGGGCGACCTTGCGGACGTAGTGCTCCTGGCGTTCGCCCTCGTGGGGCAGTTCGTCGGTGCCGTACTCCAGGCCCTCCCAGAAGAGCAGGCGCAGCAGTTCGGGGTGGGCGGCGTGGTAGTCCATCAGCCGGTCGACCCAGCCCTCGATGTCGTCCGGGTCGACGGGGACGGATTCGGCGAGGTCCAGCATCTTCCGCTCGAGGACGATCGCGAACAGCTCCGCCTTGTTGCCGAAGTAGGCGTAGATCAGCTGCTTGTTGGCCTTCGCCTCGGCCGCGATGCGGTCGATGCGGGCGCCTGCGATGCCGTGGCGGGCGAACTCGGTGACCGCCGCCTCGAAGATCCGGGCCTTGGTGGCCTCGGGGTCCCTGACTGCCATGGGGACAGGGTAGCCCGGCAAGTAACCAACTGTTTGGTTGACAGGGAATCCGGCGGGGACGCAGACTGTTCCCCCCGTCAACCAACCAACCAGTTAGTTGTTAGAGCAGGCTCGAAGGGATGCCCCGCTCATGTCCTCAGCGCCCAGCACCACCACCGCCCGGCGGGACCGCAGGCCACCGGCGGCCGTCCCCGGCCCGGGCCCCTCCCGCGGCTCCGGTGCGTTCCTCGCGCTCATCGCCCTGTGCACCGCGGTCACGGCCGCCAACATCTATCTCGCCGCGCCCCTGCTCTCCCTGATCGCCCGCGACTTCGGTTCCACCCCGTCGGCCGTGACCTGGATCGCCTCGGTCGCCCAGCTCGGATACGCCGTCGGCCTGCTCTTCTTCGCGCCGCTCGGCGACACCGCCGACCGGCGCCGGCTGGTCACCGTCCTCACCCTGGTCACCACCGCCGCCCTGATCGCCAGTGCCCTCGCCCCGGGCACGGGCGCGCTGGCCGCCGCCGTGTTCGTCGCCTCGGCCGGGACCGTCGTGCCCCAGCTCCTCGTCCCGCTGGTCGCCGAGCGCGCCCCCGCCGCACGTCGCGCCCGCCATGTCGCCGCCGTGATCGCCGGTCTGTTCACCGGCATCGTCGCGGCCCGGGTCCTCGGCGGACTCGCCGGGCAGGCCTTCGGCTGGCGGTGGGTGTTCGCGGGCGCGGCCGTCCTCACGCTCGCCCTGGGCCTCGCCACCACCCTCGTCCTGCCGTCCGGGCGGCGGCGTCGCGACGGCTCGCTGTTCGGCGGCCTCACCGCCCTGCCCGGGCTGCTGCGCCGCTCGCCGGACCTGTGGCGCGCCTCGGTGCGCCAGGCGGGGATGTTCGGCGCGTGGAGCGCCCTGTGGACCTCGCTCGCGCTGCTGCTGACGGGCCCGGCCTACGGCCTGTCCACCGCCACCGCCGGGCTGTTCGGCCTCTTCGGGCTCGCGGCGAGCGCGGTGGCGCCGCTGGCGGGCGGTCTGGTCGACCGCTTCGGCGCCGCCCGGGTCGTACGGGGGGCGTATCTGCTCGCGGCCGTCTCCGTGCCGCTGTTCTGGCTGGGCGGACAGGTCGTCTGGGCCCTGTTCGTCGCCGCGACCGCGATCCACGCGGCCCTGGTCGCCTCCCACGTCGCCAACCAGACCCTCGCCCTGACCACCACCTCCAGCCCGGCCGTCGCCAACACCGCCTACGTCGTCTCCGGCTTCGCCGGCGGCGCCACCGCCTCGGCCCTCGCGGGCCCCGCCTTCACCCACTTCGGCTGGGGTGGGGTGTCGGCGGTGGCGGCGGTCTGGCTGGTGCTGGGCTGGGGGAGCACGGCGGCGCGGCGGTGACCGGCGCCGCCGGGCGGCGGGGTTCCGTCCCGCCGCCCGGCGCGTACGGCACACGCCGGGGTCAGAGCCGGGTGACGTCCAGCGAGCCCTCGGCGTACCGCCTGCGCAGCACCTTCTTGTCGAACTTGCCGACGCTGGTCTTCGGCACCGACTCGATCACCGTCCAGCGCTCCGGGAGCTGCCACTTGGCGATCCTTCCCTCCTCCTGGAGGAAGGCGCGCAGGGTGGTGAAGTCGGCGGTGGAGCCCTCCTTGAGGACCACCGTGGCCAGCGGGCGCTCGCCCCACTTGTCGTCCGGGACGGCGACGACGGCGGCCTCGGCGACGTCCGGGTGGGCCATCAGCGCGTTCTCCAGCTCGACCGAGGAGATCCACTCGCCGCCGGACTTGATGACGTCCTTGGCGCGGTCGGTGAGGGTGAGGAAGCCGTCGGGGGAGATGGTCCCGACGTCGCCCGTCTTCAGCCAGCCGTCCTCGCTGAACTTGTCGGCCGGGCGCAGGGGCTCCGTCCCGGGTCCGTTGTAGTAGGCGCCGGCGATCCAGTTTCCGCGGACCTCCAGCTCACCGGCGGACTCGCCGTCCCAGGGGAGGCGTTCGCCGCCGGGACCGGTGAGGCGGGCCTCTACGCCGGCCGGGAAGCGGCCCTGGGTCAGCCGGTAGGCGAACTCCTCCTCGGTGCCCACGGCGTGGGCCGGCGGACGGGCGACGGTGCCGAGCGGGGAGGTCTCCGTCATGCCCCAGGCGTGGCAGACCCGCATGCCGAGCTCGTCGAACGCCTCCATCAGGGAGGGCGGACAGGCGGAACCGCCGATGGTGACCTGGGTGAGGGAGGAGACGTCCCGGGGCCGGGCGGTCAGCTCGGCGAGCAGGCCCTGCCAGATGGTGGGGACGGCGGCGGCGTGGGTCGGCCTCTCGCCCTCGATCATCTCGGCGAGCGGGGCGGGCTGCAGGAAGCGGTCCGGCATCAGCATGTTGACGCCGGTCATGAAGGTGGCGTGCGGCAGGCCCCAGGCGTTGACGTGGAACTGCGGGACGACGACCAGCGAGGTGTCCTGGTCGGTCAGGCCCATCGACTGCGCCATGTTGACCTGCATGGAGTGCAGGTAGATCGAGCGGTGGCTGTAGACCACGCCCTTGGGGTCGCCGGTGGTGCCGGAGGTGTAGCACATGGCGGCGGCGGCGCGCTCGTCCAGCTCCGGCCAGTCGTAGGCGACGGGCTGTCCGGCGAGCAGGTCCTCGTACTCGTGCACCCGGGCGGTGGCGTCCGCCAGCGCGGAGCGGTCGCCGGGGCCGGAGACGACCACGTGCTCGACCGTCTTCAGGTGCGGCAGCAGCGGGGCGAGCAGGGGGATCAGCGAACCGTTGACGATGATCACCCGGTCCGCGGCGTGGTTGACGATCCACGCGAGCTGCTCGGCCGGGAGGCGGAGGTTCAGGGTGTGCAGGACGGCGCCCATGGAGGGGATCGCGAAGTACGCCTCGACGTGCTCGGCGTTGTTCCACATGAGGGTGGCGACCCGGTCGTCGCCGGTGACGCCGAGGTCGTCGCGCAGGGCGTGGGCCAGCTGGGCCGCCCGGGCGCCGATCTCCGCGTAGGAACGGCGCTGCGGTGCTCCCTCGCCGGTCCAGGTGGTCACCTGTGAGGTGCCGTGGATCGTCGACCCGTGGGTCAGGATCCTCGAGATCAGCAGCGGTACGTCCTGCATGGTGCTCAGCACGGCGTCCTCCTGGGCGACATTGCCTGCGCGGCGGTACGGGTTGCGCTGATTCTGCGCACATACCGCGCGGTATGTCACTAGGGGAGCGAATGATCGATCACCCTGTGTCGACGGGCCGGCGCGTCTCAGCTGCGGGCGAGCCCCAGTTCGGCGTCCTCGCGGAGCTTGCCGAGCGCCCTCGACACGGCCGACTTCACCGTGCCCACCGAGACGCCGAGCACCTCGGCCGTCTGGACCTCGCTGAGGTCCTCGTAGTACCGCAGCACGACCATCGCCCGCTGCCGCGCGGGAAGTCGCATGACCGCCCGCCACATCGCGTCGCGCAGCGCCTGCTGCTCGGCCGGGTCGTCGCCGCCGGGCACCGGGTCGGGCTCGGGCAGCTCGTCGCAGGCGAACTCGTCGACCCTGCGCTTGCGCCACTGCGAGGTGCGCGTGTTCAGCAGGGCCCGGCGCACGTAGCCGTCGAGCGCGCGGTGGTCCTCTATGCGCTCCCAGGCGACGTACGTCTTGGCGAGCGCGGTCTGCAGCAGGTCCTCCGCGTCGCTCGGGTTCCCGGTCAGCGACCGGGCGGTACGCAGGAGCACCGGCTGGCGGGCCCTCATGTACGACGAGAACGACGGGTACCGGAGGGTCCGCGCCGCCGTCGCCGGCGCGGCGGCTTCCGAGGCGCTGGTGCAGACGGGTGTGGTCATGGCTCCACGCTATGAGCGGGGCCGGTCCGGCGGATCGCCCGCAGGTCCCGAAGGCGCGTCCCCCTCAGGTTGTAGGGGTGGGGCCGGCCCCACCTCCTGGAGGTGGACGGACGGATGAGGGGAACTGCGGGGCCGGCCCCGAGAAGGGCCCATGGCGCACGGGCCGCCGGCGCCCGCGTCCCGGGCACGTCCGGGCGGCGGTGCCGCGGCACCGCCGCCCGGACGCCCCGCACCCCACGAAGCGCCCCCACGGTCAGGGCGCCGGCCTCACCACAGCGGGCTGAAGCTGATGGCCACGTTGTCGTTGCCCTGGTTGACGGCCGTGAAGGCGGAGCCGCTGACCTGGGCGGTGTTGTTCTGGTTCGTGGCGCCGGGGCCGGTGGCCTGCTGCTGCGCGGTGGCCGAGTTGCCGAAGTTGTCGCCGCCGACGCCGCTGCCGAGGGCGTCGGCCTCGGAGCTGACGGCCGTCGCGTTCGATCCGTCGTCCGCCAGGGCACCGCTGTCCGCCGCCGCGACGCCGGTGAAGAGGAGGGCCGCGAGCGGAAGGGCGGAGACCGCGGCGACGAGACGGACGGTACGGATGCTTGCCATGTGGTGTTCCCTCCAGAACAGAGCAAGGACGCGCCGGCTCATGGCCGTGTGCGCGTGGACTACGGGTGCCACCGGGGAAGTCGTCCCCCCGCCCCGGCGCTGTGCACGACGTCGCGAGACCAGGGTTGCCCAGGGGGTCCCGGCGAACCACCCCGGAGAGCGCCATTCGCACGCAAGCGTGACGTCAGGGCGGTAAACCCCGGCGCGCCCCCTGAGTCCCGTTCCTTCCGGGAGGGACACTCCCACCCCGCTCCCCGCAAGGGGTGAAGCGTTTCGCCGCCCTTCCCGCCGACGCCCCCTCCCCGGCGCACCGCGCCACGCCCCCTTCCCTTCTTCGAACATGCGTACGAAAATAGGGACATGGCCACCACCGACCGGCAGGCCGCGGCCCTGGCCCTCGCACACGCCCTGTCAGCCGCCGAACGCGGCCTGGCCGTCATCCCCCTGTCCCGGACCAAGCTCCCGGCCCTGCGCTCCCCGCACCGCGACGGCCCCGCCCCCGCCACCCCCTGCCACGGCGAGTGCGGCCGCCTCGGCCACGGTGTGCACGACGCCTCCACCGACCCGGCACGGATCCGCGAGCTGTTCGCCGCCGCACCCCGCGCCACCGGTTACGGCATCGCCTGCGGGCTGCCCCCGCACCACCTCATCGGCATCGACCTGGACACGAAGACCGGTACCGACGCGTTCGCCGCCCTGCGCGAACTGGCCCGGCGCCACCTGTTCACGATCCCCGCCACGGTGATCGTCCTGACCCCGAGCGGCGGCCGCCACCTGTGGCTGAGCGGTCCCCCGGACGTCGTCGTCCCCAACTCCGCGGGCCGTCTGGCCCCGGGCATCGACGTCCGGGGCGCCGGCGGCTACCTCGTCGGCCCCGGATCCCGCACCGACCACGGTCCGTACACCACGGCGCCGGGCACCGCCCGCCTGGCCCCGGCCCCCTGTCCGCCCGCCCTCCTGCGCCTGCTCCTCCCGCCGCCCCGCGCGCACCGTCCGACGCCCCCGTCGGTCGGCGGACGCGGTCAGGGGCTCGTCCAGTTCGTGCTGGCGGCGCACGAGGGGCAGCGCAACACCCGTCTGTTCTGGGCGGCCTGCCGCGCCTACGAGGACGGGATCGGCCCGGCCCTGGTGGACCCCCTGGTGGGCGCGGCCCTCAGCACCGGCCTGTCCGAACGCGAGGCCCGCGCGACGGTCGCGTCCGCGGCCCGGGTGACGGGACACCAGCCCTGACCGCCTGCCGTCCGCACCCCTCATCCCACCGGGGGCGAGGGGCTCCGGATGCCGCCGTTCGGACGGCCCCGGACGCGCGGGGTGGCGGCCCGGCGGGACGATGCACACGTACGGAGTGGCGGAAGCCTGAACGTCACCACACGTACGGGTGAGCGTCGAGCCCCGCCACCGGGGTACGGAGCCGCCACCCCCGCCTCCGCGACGACAACCGCCGACGACCGGCCGGAAGGCGAAAAAGCCTGGTGGCGAGGGAGGCGCGAAAGAAAGCGATGCCGCTGAAGGCGTTTTCGATCACCTGCTGTCAGCGGTGTGCGCGTGTCTACAGCGACCCAAACGTCCTGATTGTTCAGAATGTTGTCCACTGCCCCAGTTGAAACTATGAAGTTTCGTTGCCGAGGAGCATGACATGCAGGTTCGCAGGTGGCTCCCAGACCAGCCCACTCGTATCGGCCGCCACGACTGGCCGGACGAGGGGGACAACGGAACGCACATGCGACTGCGGGCCGGCTCCATCGTGGTACTGGACCGGCAGGCGTGGCGGATCCTGGAGATCGACAGCTACCCGAACAACTGGTGGCCGGAGTCCTACGAGAAGGCCTGGCGCGACCACGTGGAACTGTGGTGGCACGCCAACGAACTGCGGCGGGCCAACAACCAGGCGGTCAAACCGGCACCCGAACGGGCCGATTTCTACAAGCGCCCGGTGGTGCTGGTGCTGCGCAACGAGAACCTGCCCCGTTCCACGCCGAAGCACTGGTGCGCTCCCGCCAGCCACGACTGGCGGGTCCTCCCCGAGCACTACGCCGTCTGCCGGGCCTGCGGCGAGCTGCCGCCCTGTCGCCACGGGGAGTACCGCTGGGAGGGCGGCCCCCGCTGGCCGGAGCAGGACGGCGGCATCCCGCTCATGGTGCCGGAGGGCTGCTGCATGGGGTGCGCCGAGCCGATCAGGCCGCGGGTGCGGACCGTGCGCTTCCCGGGTCCCAACCTCTGGTACCCGGACCTGGGGGAGGACACGGCCGTCTTCCACGCCCGCACCTCCTGCGCCGACCAGGTCGACTGCTACCGCATGCAGTGGCAGGCCGAGTACCAGCCGCGCTCCTCCACGCACTCCCCCGCCCCCTCGTTCCCCGGTTTCGAGCACCTCGTGCTCCCCCGGACCCGTCACGCCCCGGACGTGCCCCCGCACGACCGGCGTCCCCCGCAGGCCCCGGCCCCCGCGCCGGACGTGCCGTCGCGGGGGCCGGGTGAGGAGAAGTGCGCCTCCGTGACCGGTGACTTCGGCGCCTTCCCCGCCCCGTTCGACGGGCGCCGGACAGACCCGGGGGCCGGCACGCCGCCGCCCGGCCCGGCGGCGCCGCCGGCCGCGC